>JAABRB010000393.1 GCA_011391185.1 Betaproteobacteria bacterium | reverse complement strand
ATCGCGGCCGAAAAACCATCGTCGTACCCCTCCTTGCGCTGCGCCTCGATGAATATCTTTCCCTGGCTCGCCGCGTCGGCGGTGGACGAGCCGGAGATACCGGCGAAGAAGATCGAGAGCAGCACGTTCACCTGCGCCAGTCCGCCGGGAAAGTGGCCCACGAGCGCGCGCGAGAGCCGCACGAGCCGGTCGGTGATGCCGCCCACGTTCATCAGGTTCGCCGCGAGCAGGTAGAACGGCACCGCGAGGAGAATGAAGGAGTTGTAGGCGTTGAAGGTTTCCTGCACCAGATTCATCGCGTCGAGGTGCGGTTCGATCATCAGGATCGGCAGGCACGCGAGCCCCAGCGCGAATGCCACCGGAACGCGGAGGAACAGCAGCAGAAAAAAGATCCCGAACAGGATCATCCCGGCGATGCTCGGCGAAAGGACGGTGGCCGCGCTCATGTGGCGGCCTCCCGCCCGAGCAGCACGCGCAGCGCGTCGAACATCCGCTCGCCGATGAAGACGACCCAGCTTGCGCCGGCAAACGGCCAGGCCACGTGGATCAGCCACAGCGGCAGCTCGGCGAGCTCGGAGATGCGGTTCCAGGCAAATCGCGTGAACTCGATGCCGGCCCACACGAACACCAGCGCCATGACGAGGATGGCCAGACCGGCGACCAGCGTGAGCGCGGCGTTCGCGCGCGCACCGAGCCGCGGCCACACGTCCACGTCGAAGTGCGCACCTTCGCGCACCGCGACGGCCGAGCCGATCATGATCATCCAGATGAAGAGGAAGCGCGCCATCTCCTCGGTCCAGATGTAGTGCGGAATGAGCGCGGTGAAGCGCGAGAAGATCTGCATCGAGACCGGGATGACGAGGATCGCGATGGCCACGACGAGCAGCCACGCGAGCAGCCACGCGTACCATGCTGTGAATGCGCGCCAGGCGCCGCGCGCGCCGGCCGGAGATGGATCCGACATCTGCGCCCCCCTCCCACGAAAACAGACGCCGCCGCCCGGGAGGTGATGCTCCCCGGGCCGGCGGCGCGCCGGTCGGCTACTTGATGTTGTTGATCTGCGCGAGGATCTTGTCCGCGCCGATCTCCTTCGCGTAGGCCGCGATGACCGGGTCGACGGACTTCTTCAACTGCGCGCGGTCGGCGAACGCGATGCGCTTCAGCTTGCCTTCCTTCTCCATCGCGTCGAGCTTCGCGGTATCTTGCGAGGACTCGATCTTGCGCCCGTAGACGCCCGCCTCCTTGCCGGCCTTGAGGATCGCGGCCTGCAGATCCTTCGGCAGCTTGTTGAAGGTCTTGGTCGAGAAGCAGAGCGGCCGGATGGTGATGGCGTGCTGGGTCATCGCGAGGTTCGGGCCAACTTCGTAGAATTTCATCTGCTCGACGCCGGCCGCCTCGTTCTCGCCCGCCTGGATCACGCCATTCTGGATGGCGTTGTACACCTCGTTGTAGGCGATGACGGTCGGTGCCATGCCGGTCGCGGCGAAGGTCTTGCTCCAGATCGGTGCCCCCTGCACGCGGATCTTGAGCCCCTTCAGCTCGGCCATGTCCTTCACCGGCTTGTTGGCGAAGATGTTCCGGGTGCCGCCCCCTGCGTAGCCGATCAGCATGACCTCGGCCTTGGCATTGATCTCGTCGGCAACCGGTTTCAGGATGTCCTGGTCGAGCACCTTGTTCCAGTGGTCGAGATCGCGGAAGAGAAACGGCGCGTCGATGAAGGGCGCCGCCTTCGAGAAAGTCGACATGTGTGCCGGCGAGACGATCGCGTAATCCACCGCCTTGCCTTGTGCCATGTACTCGAAATACTGCTTTTCGAGGCCGAGCGAACTGTTCTTGTGCAGCACGAAATTGACCGGCTTCCCGTAGTACTGCTTCACCAGCTCCTCGAATTTGGTGAGCGCCTTGGTGAAGGCATGGTCGTCGTTGAACTGTACCGCTCCGTTGAGCGTGATCGGCGCCTGCGCCTGGGCGGTGCCGAGCGTCAGGGCAATGACCGCCGCCCCGCCCGCGATGCTTCTTAGTATCGTTCTGCGCTGCATGGTGTCCTCCTTTGAATGGGTGATACCGGATGCCGCGAATGCCGTCGCGGCGCGGTTCAGCTACCCTCCGAGGCCGGCGCGCGCCGGCCACGGAAGCTCGAGCGCCCGAAGCGTATCAGGCTTCGATGCCGTTCACTGCCAGGAGGCTCTTCATGCGCCGGCTGGCCAGCTCGGGATCACGGAGCAGCCCGGCTCGGTCAGCGAGCCGGAATGCCTCGGCGAGGTGCACGATGTGGCGCGCGCTCTGCTGCCCGCCGACCATCACGAAATGATCCTGATGGCCGTTCAACCAGGCGAGAAAGACGACGCCCGTCTTGTAGAAGCGCGTCGGATCGCCGAAAAGGTGGCGGGACAGCGGCACCGTCGGCGCGAGGATTTCGTGGAACGTTTCGCGCTTCCCGGCGGCGAGCGCGGCGAGCGCGGCCGATGCGGCCGGCGCGATCGCGTCGAAAATGCCGAGCAGCGCGTCCGAATAGCCCTGGTCATCGCCTTCGATCAGCTCGGCGTAGTTGAAGTCGTCGCCGGTGTACATGCGCACACCCTTCGGCAGCCGCCGGCGCATGGCAATTTCCTTGTCCTTGTCGAGGAGCGAAACCTTGACGCCATCGACTTTGGCAGCGTTGGCCTCGATCACGTAGAGCGCCACCTCCATCGCCTTGTGGTGATCGGTGTAGCCCCAATAGCCGGCCAGCGCCGGATCGAACATCTCTCCCAGCCAGTGAATCATCACCGGCTCCTTCACCTGCCGGAGAATCTGGCCGTAGACGCGGAAGTAGTCATCGGGAGAGGAAGTGCACGCCGCGAGCGCGCGGCTCGCCATCAGGATGATCCGACTGCCGGCCTTCTCGACCGCTGCACACTGCTCCGCATAGGCCGCGATCACGTCATTGACGGTGAGCGTCGCGGACGGCGCGAGATGATCGGTGCCGGCGCCGCTCGCGAGCAGCGCATTCGGAAAATCGCGCGCCGCGTCGACCGAGCGCCGGATGAGCTCGAGCGAGGTCGGCCAGTCCATTCCCATGCCGCGCTGTGCGGTGTCCATCGCCTCCGCGACCCCGAGTCCGAGCGACCAGAGATGGCGGCGATAGGCGATCGTCGCCTCCCAGTCGACCGCGCATGCCAGCCACGGCTCGCGCGTGGACAGCGGGTCGCCGGCAACGTGCGCAGCCGAGTAGGCCGTGCGGTTGAGCGCCCGCTGCTGCGGCCGCGGAAACTCGCGCGGCTGTGAAAGCACGAATGGCTCGAGCTGACGCTCCGCGGTGGGCAGCTTGATCTGCAGCGAAATTTTCTGCGGTGCGTTCATGTCGTTGCTCCTCAGGCAAGGCTGCTGCCCGGTTCTTTTCCCCGCCTCTCTGAGGAGGGGATGTTGCACTTTCCCCTCCTCTTCGAGGAGGGGTGGCGCCGAAGGCGACGGGGTGGTGAGCAGCGCTGATCGAAGTCCCAACCACCCCGCCCGCTTCGCGGGCACCCCTCCTTGGAAAGGAGGGGAAAAGTTCTTAATCGATCCGTCCTGCCACGCCCAACCCATTCCACCTCCTTTCCCGATTTTCACTTCCCGAGCGCGGGAAGATCCACCCAGCGGCGCTCGCGCCAGGACTGCAACGCGCTGTCGACGAGCTGCAGCCCCTTGGCGCCCTCGATGAGCGTCCAGCGGAACGGCGCATCCTCGCAAACGTGGCGGATGAAGAGCTCCCACTGCGCCTTGAAGGCATTGTCGTGCGCGATGTTGTCCGGCACCTCCTCCC
>JAABRB010000392.1 GCA_011391185.1 Betaproteobacteria bacterium | reverse complement strand
CCGGCCGTGGCCTTCGTCGCGCTCGACGGGGTCAGCCACGCCTACGGTGGGCAGGGCGGAACGCTCGCAGTAGAAGGACTCACGATCTCAGTCGGCCGCGGCGAATTCGCCGCGGTCGTCGGTCCTTCGGGCTGCGGAAAATCCACGCTGATGAAGCTCGCGACCGGGCTGCAGTTCCCGTTCAAGGGAACGGTGCGCGTCGCGGGTGAGGTGGTGAGCAAGCCGGTCAAGATCGCCGGCATGGCGTTCCAGGCGCCGACGCTGCTGCCTTGGCGCACCACGCTCGAGAATCTGCTGCTGCCGCTTGAAATCGTCGAGCCGCACCGCAGCCAGCTCTCGCGCAAGAAAAGCGAATATGTCGCGCGCGCCGAAAAACTTTTAGCATCGGTCGGCCTCGGCGGCGTCAGCTCGAAATATCCCTGGGAGTTGTCGGGCGGCATGCAGATGCGCGCCTCGCTCTGCCGCGCGCTGATCCATGAGCCGGATCTTCTGATGCTCGACGAACCGTTCGCGGCGCTCGACGCTTTCACGCGCGAGGAGCTCTGGTGCGTGATCCGCGACCTGCAAGCCGCGCGCAAGATCACGGTTTGCCTGGTGACCCACGATCTGCGCGAGGCCGTGTTTCTGGCCGACCGCGTCTTCGTCATGTCGGCGCGGCCGGGCAGGATCGTCGCGGAGCGTAGAGTCGAGTTGCAGCGTCCGCGCGACTTGGAAATCACCTTCACGCCCGAGTTCACCGGCATCGTGCACGAGTTGCGCGAGCATATCGTGAAGGCGCGCCAATGAACCGCTCGCTCTCCATGCGGTTGGCGCCGTGGCTATTCACGCTCGCGCTCCTGCTGCTTTGGGAAGGCGCGGTCTATGTTTTCAAAATTCCGCAATTCTTCCTGCCGCCGCCGACCGCGGTTGGGCGCGCGATCTACGACTATTGGCCGGCGATCTATCGGAATTCTCTGATCACGCTCTGGAGCACGCTGGTCGGCTTCGGCCTCGCGGTCGGCTTTGGCCTTCTGCTTGGGCTGCTCGTCGGCTGGTCGCGCACCATCTATGCCGGGCTCTATCCGCTCATGGTCGGCTTCAATGCGATCCCCAAGGTCGCGGTCGTGCCGATCCTGGTCTTGTGGTTCGGCATCGGCTTCGTGCCGGCGATGCTCACCGCCTTCCTGATCTCGTTCTTCCCGATCGTGGTGAATGTTGCGACCGGGCTCGCCACCATCGAGCCTGAGCTGGAGGACGTATTGAAGGCGCTCGGCGCCTCCAAGCTCGACATCATGCGGAAAGTGGGAATTCCGCGTTCGCTACCCTATTTCTTCGGCTCGCTGAAGGTGGCGATCACGCTCGCCTTCGTCGGCTCGGTGGTTTCTGAGAGCGTTGCCTCCAATAACGGCATCGGGAATCTCATGCTCCAGGCCCAGGCTCAGTTCCTGGTGCCGCTGATTTTCGCCGGCCTGGTGGCGCTCGCGGTCGAGGGCATCGTCATGTACTGGCTCATGGCGGTCCTGGAGCGGCGCATGACCGGCTGGGCCCAGCGCTCCGGCTTCGCCCAGGGCTGACGGCACGGGTTAACTGGCTGCACCTGTACCGATTGCCCGCCGCCGCGATCCCGCTACATTCCGCCGCCACACAGGCCGCCGGCTCGCCCCATGTCCTTCTTCCAACTCTATTCCCGCGTGTTTGCGCTTCTCGGTAGCGAGAAACGCCTTGGCGTCGTGCTCGCAATCGCGAACATCGCGCTCGCCGCCGCGCAATTCGCCGAGCCGGTGCTTTTTGGCCGCATCATCGACGCGCTCGTGGGCGCGCAGGCGGCCGGGCGCGTGCCGGCGATGAGCGACCTCACCTTGCTACTTGCCGCATGGGTCGCGTTCGGCCTGTTCACGATCTTCGCCGGCGTCCTGCTCGCGCTCTATGCCGACCGGCTCGCACATCGCCGCCGGCTCGCGGTGATCACCGGCTATTTCGAACACGTGATCCAGATGCCGATCCCCTATCACGGCACCGTCCATTCCGGCCGCTTGATGAAGGTGATGTTGCAAGGCTCCGATGCGCTCTGGGGCATGTGGCTGTCGTTCTTCCGCGACCACTTCGCCTCGTTCGTCGCGCTGGTCCTGTTGCTGCCGGTCGCCGTCTGGATGAACTGGCGGCTCGGGCTCTTGCTCGTCGGTCTGCTCGGCATCTTCGCTGTCCTCACTTCGTACGTCATCCGCCGTACCGAGACGTTGCAGATCGGCGTCGAACGCTATCACTCCGATCTCGCCGAGCGCGCTTCCGATGCGCTCGGCAATGTCGCGCTGATCCAGAGCTTCACCCGCATCGATGCCGAAGTGCACGGCATCAAGGACGTGGCGAACCGGCTGCTGGCGGCGCAAATTCCCGTGCTCTCCTGGTGGGCGCTGGCCGCGGTCGCCACGCGCGCGGCGACCACCATCACCATCTTGACGATCTTTGTCGTCGGCACCTGGCTGCATCTGAAGGGGCTCACTTCGATCGGCGAGATCGTCACCTTCGTCGGCATTGCGACGATGTTCGTCGGCAAGCTCGATCAAGCGGTGGCCTTTTCCAACCGCGTCGTGCTCGACGCGCCGCGGCTGGTGGAATTCTTCGGGGTGCTTGACGCCGCGCCGAGCGTGCATGACCGTCCGGGGGCGCTCGATCTCGGCCACGCCAAGGGCGAGGTCGAATTCGATCGGGTTTCCTTCTCCTATGACGGCAAGCGTCCGGCGGTCGCCGATCTTTCGTTCCGTGCCACGCCCGGCGAGACCTTGGCGCTCGTGGGTGCGACCGGGGCTGGAAAATCGACCGCGCTCTCGCTCCTGCACCGCGTCTTCGATCCGCAATCCGGCGCCGTGCGGATCGACGGCCATGACATCCGCGATCTCACGCTGGTTTCCGTGCGGCGAAACATCGGCGTCGTGTTCCAGGAAGCGCTGGTGTTTAACCGCTCGATCGAGGAGAACCTGCGCGTCGGCAAAGCCGACGCGACGCAAGCCGAGCTGATCGAGGCCTGCAAGCGCGCGCAGGCCTGGGATTTCATTTCCCAATCGCCCGAGGGCTTCGCCACCAATGTCGGCGAGCGCGGCCGCGCGCTGTCCGGCGGCGAACGCCAGCGTATCGCCATCGCCCGCGCGCTCCTGAAAGACCCGCCGATCCTGATCCTCGACGAGGCCACCAGCTCGCTCGACGCTACGACCGAAGCCGCCGTGCAGGCCGCGCTCGACGAGGTCATGCGGGGCCGCACCACCTTCGTGATCGCGCACCGGCTGGCCACCGTCAGGAACGCCGACCGCATTCTTGTGTTCCACGAGGGCCGCATCGTCGAGAGCGGAAGTTTCGAGGAGCTCGTGGGCTTGCGGAAGCGCTTTGCGGCGTTGGCAGCCGCGCAATTCATGATCCCAATGCCCGACGCGGCGCCCGCGACGGCGCCAACGGGGGAGAACTGACTAGCGCAGCCGCTCGAGAATGCTCACGTAGTTCGCGACCGCCGCCCCGCCCATATTGAAGATACCGCCAAGCGTCGCGTCTTTGATCTGCATGTCGCCGGCTTTGCCGAGCAACTGCATCGTCGTCATTGCATGCATCGACACGCCCGTGGCGCCGATCGGATGGCCCTTGGACTTGAGTCCGCCAGACGGATTGACCGGTAATCTCCCGGTCTTCTCGGTGATGCCCTCTTCGAGGACGCGCGCGCCCTGGCCGGGCTTCGCGAGGCCCATGGCCTCGTATTCGATCAGTTCCGCCATGGTGAAGCAGTCATGCGTCTCGACGAACGAGAGGTCCCAGATCCCGA
>JAABRB010000391.1 GCA_011391185.1 Betaproteobacteria bacterium | reverse complement strand
AATTGCGCGACTATCTCTCGGCCAATCTTCCCGAGTACGCCCAGCCCTTGTTCTTGCGGATCAAGAAGGAACTCGACGTCACAGGCACTTTCAAGCAGCGCAAGATGGACCTGGTGAAGGAAGGTTTCGATCCCGGCAAGATCACCGACGATCTCTACTTCAACGACTTGAAGCAGAAGTCCATCCTTCCGCTCGATCCGGAACTGCACAAGAAAATCGTCGCGGGTGCGGTCCGGCTCTGACCGATGCCGGCCGCACCGGAGGCCGTGCTTTCCTTCTGGCGCGAGGCCGGTCCGAAGCGCTGGTTCGCGGTCGATCCCGCGTTCGATGCGGAGATCCGCGAGCGATTTCTCGCGACCCACGAGGCGGCGGCAGCCGGCCGGCTATCGGCCTGGGAAGACACCGCCGAGGACGCGCTCGCGCTGGTGATCGCGCTCGATCAGTTTCCGCGCAATATGTTTCGCGGCGTCGCGCGCGCGTTTTCGACCGACGGGCTGGCGCTGGCCGCCACACGCCGCGCCATCGGGCACGGCTTCGATCTCAAGATGCCGATGCCCGAGCGCAACTTCTTCTATCTGCCGTTCGAGCACAGCGAGAATCTCGCCGATCAGGAGCGCTGTATCGCGCTCACGGACGCGACCGGCGATGCCGAAGCGTTGAAATGGGCGAAAGTTCACCACGACGTGATCCGCCGCTTCGGTCGTTTCCCGCACCGGAACGCGGCGCTTGGCCGCGTTTCCGCGGCCGAGGAAATCGCCTTCCTCGAAGGCGGCGGCTTTCGCGCCTGATCCGCGCTGGCGCTTAAGATTAACAGGAGCTTTCGGTTGTCGCGCCGCCGCGCGCCGGCGCATGCAATGCATGCGTCCGAAGGGTTGATAAACGCCCGCTCTTCGAGACTCATCCAAGAATTTCTTAATGCGGTCCTGATAAATGCAGTCAAGCGCAAATCAGATAACAGGCGCGGAGGAAGTCGCCGTGTCGGTCGTTCTTCCGGGCGAAGCGGAATCCCGCGACGTGCGTGCGAGCGCGCGCCGGGTCTATTCGCGCGCCGTTGCGCTGTTTGCCGACGGCAGCGACCATTCGATCGCACGGCGTGTTGCCGGCACTGCTTTCCTGATCCGCGTGGCTTCGGCCGCCGTCGTGTTTCTGACCCAGATCGTGCTCGCGCGCTGGATGGGCCGGTTCGAATTCGGCGTCTATGTTTATGTCTGGACCTGGGTGCTCCTGATCGGCGCGCTGGTGTCGCTCGGCCTGCCTTCGGCGGCGCAGCGCTTCATTCCTGAATATCTCGGCCGTGGCGAGCTCGACCGTCTGCGTGGTTTTCTGTTCGGCGGCCGCTGGCTCGCCTTCGGCCTCGGCACGATCGCGGCCGCCATCGGCATTGCGTTCGTGCTCCTGTTTCGCTGGCAGCTTGAATCCTACTACTTCATTCCGTTCGTTCTCGCCTGCCTCTGTCTTCCGATCTACGCGGTGACCGACACCCAGGACGGCATCGCGCGCTCGTTCAACTGGATCGACCTTGCGCTTGCACCCTCTTATCTCGCGCGGCCGGTCCTGATTCTACTCGTCATGGTGGTCGCGCATCTGTTCGGCGCGCCGGCCACCGCCGTGGCCGCCATGATCGCCGCCACAGTCGCGGTCTGGGCGACGTCGCTGGCGCAACTCCTTCTGCTCAATCGCCGGCTCAAGCGGGAGACCGCGCCCGGCCCGCGCACCTACGAGCAGCGCGTGTGGCTGAAGACTTCGCTGCCGATTTTCATGGTCGGTGGCTTCTATTTCCTGCTGACCTATACCGATATCCTGGTGCTGGAAGCCTTCTCCGGGCCGAGCGAGGTCGCGGTCTATTACGCGGCGACCAAGACGCTCTCGCTCGTCGCCTTCGTCTATTTCTCCGTGTCGGCCGCGACCGCGCACCGCTTCAGCGAGTATCACGTGGCGGGCGCGCGAGAGAAGCTCGAGACCTTCCTCGCCAATGCGATTCAGTGGACGTTCTGGCCTTCGCTTGTCGGCACGCTCTTACTGCTCGCGGTCGGCAAGCCGGTCTTGGCGCTGTTCGGCGAGGGCTTCGAGCAGGGCTATCCTCTGATGTTCGTGCTCGCCATCGGTCTGCTCGCGCGCGCCTCGGTCGGCCCGGTCGAGCGGCTCCTCAATATGGTGGGCGAGCAGCGCATCTGCGCCATGGTCTATGCCTCGGCGTTCGTCTTCAATCTGGTGCTCTGTCTGCTTCTGGTGAAGCGTTTCGGCCCGCTCGGCGCAGCGATTGCCACTGCGAGCGCGCTCGTGCTCGAATCGATCCTGCTCTTCGTCGTCACCAAGCGAAGGCTCGGCCTCCATGTCTTCGTCTGGCGCCGGTAAGGCTAGGCCATTGGCCGTCCGCTCGATCGCGGCGCATTTTCCGCCGATCGCGACATATTTTTATCGTCGGCCCGCGAGTGCGGCGCCCAAGCGCAAGGCCGCAATCCTTGCACCCCGTGGCGACGAGCTCTTCATTCAGTGGAAACCACTGACGCGCCTCGACGCCGCTGATTGCGGGCGAATCCACGATCTCGCAGCGCGCGCGCTGCAGCCCAACGTCTTTTACGAGCCGGAATATCTCCTCGCCGCGCGGAGCCTTGCGCTGGCCAAGGGCGCCGGCGTCCTGCTCGTCAGCTCCGGTGACCGGCTGATCGGCGCGCTTGCCGGTCGCATCGAGGGCCTCGCTTATGGCCGGCCGGTGCCGACTTTCGTCGCCTGGGAGCTGCCCTATGCGCCGCTTTCGGTTCCGCTCGTCGATCGCGAAGCGGCCGATGTGGCAGTGGATACGTTCTTGAACGGCGTGCCGCTTCTCCCCGGTAGCCCGCGCGTGGCGCTGTTCCGGCTGATGGACCGGGAAGGACCGTTCGCGCGCGTGCTGGCCGACCGGCTCTATAGCCGGATGAAACAGCCGCACGCGCTCGATCTGCACCGGCGCGCTGCGCTCATTCCTGGTGAGGCCGATCCGCTCAAGGGCGTAGCGCAGAAACGCCTGAAGGAACTGCGCCGCCAGCACAAGCGGCTCGCCGAGCACGGAACTCTCGTACGCGAGACGGTGACGGGCGAGGGGATCGAGGCCGCGGTCGAGACTTATCTCAAGCTCGAAGCCGCGGGCTGGAAGGGCCGGATTGGCGCCGCGGCCAGTGTTTCCGGCGCGGGGTCTTTCCTTGCCGAGGCCGTCACCGGCCTGGCGCGCGAGGGCAAGGCGCGGATCGACTTCCTGAAGTTCGACGGCAAAACCATCGCCGCCACGATCCTGCTCTTTTCCGGCAACCGCGCCTGGTTCTGGAAAACCGCTTATGACGAAAATTATGCACGCTTCTCACCGGGCGTGCTGCTGGCGCTCGAATTGACCGAGACGCTCGGCCGCGACCGCAGGAACGCGCTCGTCGATTCCTGTGCCGTCGCGAACCATTCGATGATCGACCATCTGTGGCGCGGCCGGATCGAGGTGGCCGACTGGATCGTGCCGCTCGCCGATGCTTCCTCGGCCACGCTCGCGCTCGCCGTGGAGAAATTCCGCCGCGCCGTGCTTCGGCCTCTCAAGTCGCTGCGCGACAAGCTGCGCGGTTGATCAAGCCTGCTCGCGCAGCGCCCGCCGGATCACTTTCCCGGTGGTCGTCATCGGCATCTGATCGACGAAGGCGACTTCGCGCGGATATTCGTGCGCCGAGAGCCGGGTGCGCACGAAGGCCTGAATCTCGGCGGCCAGCGCGTCGGACGGCACATAGCCGGGCTTCAATGTCACGAACGCTTTCACGATCTCGGTCCGCATTGGA
>JAABRB010000390.1 GCA_011391185.1 Betaproteobacteria bacterium | reverse complement strand
GACGAACTCGACCTTTTCGCTCTTGAACGGCATTTCGGATTCTCCTTATCGCAGGGGGGGCCGATGCCGGGGTCCACGATGATAGCGGTGTGCCGGAGCGGCCGTGTGTCCCCGGTTGTCGTAGAAGCAGGGTTGCAATGACAAACACGCATGACATCGCCACGCCGTCCCCCTGGATCGCGCGCTGGGCACCACTGGTCGCGGCGGGCGGACGGGTCCTCGACGTGGCTTGCGGATCCGGGCGGCACGCCCGCTACTTTGCCGGACGCGGTCACGCGGTCCTGGCTGTCGACCGCGATGCCGACGCGCTGGCGCGGCTTGCGGCGACGCCCGGTATCGAGGTCCGGATTGCGGATCTCGAGGGCGCGCCCTGGCCGTTCGAGGAATCCATCTTCGATGCGGTGGTCGTCGCCAACTACCTGAGTCGACCGCTCTTCCCGCACATCCTCGGCGCGCTCAGGCCGCGCGGCATATTGATTTACGAGACGTTCATGCGCGGCAATGAGCGATTCGGCCGGCCGTCCAACCCCGATTTCCTGCTTGCCCCGGGCGAACTGCTCGACCGGATCGCGGGCATCCTCACGCCGGTCGCGTTCGAGCAGGGAGTGGTCTCGGCTCCCAAACCGGCCGCAATTCAGCGTCTTTGCGCCGCCCGGGCCGCCCCGGACGCGGTTTTTTTGACCTGAAAGGCGCGTGAAGCGAGACCAAAGGCGGTAAAATTTCGCATTCGTTTCAAGGACACACTCGATTCAAGGGGCATCGACATGATTCAGGGAAGCCTCGTCGCCATCGTCACCCCGATGCACGAAGACGGACGTCTCGACATCGGGCGTTTCAAATTGCTGATCGACTGGCATGTGGGCGAGGGCACCGACGGCATCGTCGTCGTCGGCACGACGGGGGAATCGCCGACAGTCGATTTCGACGAGCACAAAGAGCTGATCCGCATCGCGGTCGATCATGCGGCCGGTCGTGTTCCGGTGGTGGCCGGAACCGGCGCGAACTCCACCAGCGAGGCGGTCGAGTTGACCGAGTCGGCGCAGAAGGCCGGTGCGGCGGCCTGCCTGTCGGTGGTGCCGTACTACAACAAGCCGACGCAGGAGGGGCTCTACCGGCACTTCCGCACGATCGCCGAGGCGTTCGACATCCCGAACATCCTCTATAACGTGCCCGGTCGCACCGTCGCCGATCTCGGCAACGATACGGCTTTGCGGCTGGCCGAGCTTCCCAACGTGGTGGGGATCAAGGACGCCACCGGAAACATCGAGCGCGCGACCGATCTCATCAAGCGTGCGCCCCCGGGATTCGCGATTTTCAGCGGCGAGGATTCGACGGGGCTGGCGCTCATACTCCTCGGTGGGCATGGTGTCATCTCGGTGACGGCCAACGTCGCGCCCCGCGCGATGCACCACATGTGCGCGGCCGCGCTGGCGGGCAGGGTGGTGGAAGCGCGGGAGATCAACATGGCGCTGCTGGGCCTGCATCGACGGCTCTTCGTCGAAGCGAACCCGATTCCGGTAAAGTGGGCGCTCCGGGAGATGGGACGTATCGAAGGCGGCATCAGACTGCCTTTGACAACGTTGGCAGCGCAGTATCACGAGGCGGTAAGGGAGGCAATAAGAGAGGCCGGCATCACGCTACCAACAGCCGGACTGCGAGTTGTGGAGGGAAGAGGAGCATGAGCAAGCGGAGTGTGACGCTTCACGCGCTGGTCGCAGTATTGCTGCCGGTTGCGATCGCGGGCTGCAGCTGGAACAGCCTCTTCGAGGGAAAATCGATCGAGTACAAGTCGGCGGGCAAGCTTCCGCCGCTCGAGGTCCCGCCGGACCTCACGCGGCCGGGCACCGACAACCGCTATGCCGTGCCCGACCTGCCCACGAGCAGCACCGCGACGTACTCGCAATACAACCAGGAGCGGACCGGGCAGGCCAAGCCCGGGCGTTCCGATGTGCTGCCGACCTCCGAATCGGTGCGCATGGAGCGCGTGGGCAGCGAGCGCTATCTCATCGTCAAGGGAGATCCCGAGAAGCTCTGGCCGGTCGTACGGGAGTTCTGGCAGGAAAACGGTTTTCTGATCCGGATCGACAATCCGACCGCAGGCGTGATGGAGACCGACTGGGCGGAGAATCGCGCGAAGATACCGGACGATGTCATCCGCAATGCCCTGGGCAAGATGATCGACGGCATGTACTCGACGGGTGAACGTGACAAGTTTCGCACGCGCATGGAGCGCAGCAAGACGCCGGACACCGTCGAGATCTTCATCACTCACCGAGGCATGGTCGAGGAGCTTACCGGATCGGGCACCACGAAAGAGACGGACAGCTCAAAGTGGATGCCGCGTCCGGCCGACCCGGTGCTCGAGGCCGAGTTCCTGAGCCGGCTCATGGTGCGGCTAGGCGTCGCGGAGGAGCATGCGAAGTCGGTCGCGGCCAGCGGCCGAGGCGAAGACCGGGCCAAGCTGGTCAACGGCAGCGGTGGAGGCGCGGGGGCGCTCGAGCTGGCCGAGCCCTTCGATCGTGCCTGGCGGCGCGTCGGCGTGGCGCTCGACCGCTCGGGGTTCAC
The DNA here is from genome assembly GCA_011391185.1 of Betaproteobacteria bacterium. Next base: position 1,228 of record JAABRB010000390.1, on the reverse strand, counting down.
CGTCGAGGATCGCGATCGTTCGAAGGGCCTGTACTACGTCCGCTACATCGATCCCGACGCGGACGGCGGCACCAAAGGCACGGGAGGGCTGCTCTCCAAGCTCGCGTTCTGGCGCAAGGACCCCGTGGTCGACCTGACCAAGCTCCCGCAGTACCAGGTCAAGATCTCGGAGGCGAAGGACGAATCCAGCGAGGTCAAGGTGCTGGGCAAGAACGGCGCGCCGGAATCGTCCGACACGTCGCGCAAGATCCTGGGGCTGCTCTACAACCAGCTCAAGTAGCAGGTCGGGCCGGCCGCGTGCGGTTCGCCTCACTGGCCAGCGGAAGCCGGGGCAATGCGCTGGTCGTCGAGTCGGGTGATACCCGGCTCATGCTCGATTGCGGGCTGGCACCGCGCGAGACGGAGCGGCGTCTTGCCCGACTGAATCTGGCGCCGGACGACATCGACGCCATCCTCGTCACCCACGAGCACAGCGACCATGCCGACGGTGCCCTCGCGTTCGCCGGCCGGCATGGGACGACGGTGTGGCTGACACACGGCACCTGGCGCGCCATCGCGGAGGGCACGCAACCGGACGGGAGGGTGCGCATCATCGACAGCCACACGCCTTTCGCTATCGGGAGCATCGAAGTCCGGCCCTTTCCGGTACCGCACGATGCGCGCGAGCCGGCGCAGTTCGTGTTCACCGACGGCGCAAGGCAGGTGGGCGTCCTCACCGATACCGGATCCTCGACACCGCACATCGAAGCGATGCTCACGGGCTGCGAGGCGCTTGTGCTGGAGTGTAATCACGACGCGCGCCTGCTTGCGGCCGGGGCCTACCCGGCCTGGCTGAAGGGTCGGATTGGCGGCGCCTTCGGGCATCTGGCGAACGAGACGGCGGCACGATTGCTCGCGGTGCTCGACACCCGCGGCCTGCAGCACATCGTTGCCGCGCATCTTTCGCAGGAGAACAACACGCCGGACCTTGCGCGCCGGGCACTGGCCGGCGCCTTGAACTGCGCCCCGGACTGGATCGGCATCGCGAGCCAGGCGGACGGTTTCGACTGGCGCTCCGTCGTCTAGCGGTTCACAAACCCAGCTTGGTGCCGGAGGTGGCGGGAACCGAGCTCTGCCAGATCTCGTCGAAGCGCTCGCGCATGGCGTGCGCCTCCTTCTGGTCGTCGGTGATCACCACTCCGCGCGGATGGGCGGCCACCGTCCGGCGGATCACGTGCTCGGCATCGAA
>JAABRB010000389.1 GCA_011391185.1 Betaproteobacteria bacterium | reverse complement strand
CCCATGCAGGCGAGGCAAGCGAGAATTCCGCCCGGAAGCGCGTGCTGCTCGCAGAACGTGACGCCCTCGCGGTTCACCGCCGTCGAGCTGCGGTAGTCGCTCGACCGCTCGATCGCGTCCGCCAGACGCTGATAGATCTCGCCGACGAGCGCCGGCTGATCGAGCGCGAGTGCCGCGTCGCGCGCAGCACGGATGGCCGCAATGCCTTCGGTGACGCGGCCGAGGCGCGCCTCGAGATTGCCCTTGAGCGCGGCGATCCGGACTTCGAGGTCCGGGCGGCCCGCGAGCGCCGCGTCCGCCGCGGCGCGCACGAGGACGTCGAGCGCGGCCGCGTGCCGCGACGACATCCGCAGCCGGATGGCGACGTTCACGCCTTCGGTGGCCGCCTCGGCACGTTCGCCGCCGGCGGCGAATGCCGCCATGGCGTCCTGGCGCGCATCGAGCGCGCGCGCCCAATCGCAGCCCATCTCGTGCAGGTTGGCGATCTTGCGGAGCGCCCGGGCGCCGGCCGGCGCGGCGGGCGTGCCGGCCGCCGAGTCGGCGACCTCGCGCCAGGCGCGCTGGGCGTCGGTGAACCCCCCGGAGAGCTGGGCCGCGTCGCCGAGTTGATCGAGCACGCGAAGCCGCTCCGGTTCCTCGTATCCGGGCGGCCAGAGGTCGAGCGCCCTGCGCAGAAGCCCTATGGTGTCGCGATGGGCATGCAGGCGGCGCGACCGGCTCGCCGCATCGAGTAGTGCTCTCCGTGCACGCTCCGTCTCGCCGGCGGCTTGCCAGTGCTCGGCCGGTTGCCCGACGCCCTCGCCGAGCGGCTCGAACAGTTCTGCGGCGCGCCGATGAAGCAACCGGCGCCGGGTCCAGGGAATCCCGGCGTAGACGGCGTCGGATTCGAGCGGTGTCCGGAATGCTGCCAGACCGGGCCGGCGCTCCACGACGAGGCCCGAGGCGAGGAGATCCTCGATCCCGTCGACCCCCTCGTTCAGCTTCGCGAGGAGCTCGAGTGAGAACTCGGGGCCGCCGACTGCGGCGACCGCCGCCCCCTCGGCGGCGCGACGCGCGGGCAGGGGAAGGACGTCGATCCGCGCCAGGATCGCATCGCGCACCGTCTCCGGCAGCGGCAGATTCACGGTGACCGAGCCATCGGGATTGAAGCAGTCGCGGGAGAGAAGCGTTGCGACGAGCGCCTCCACGAAGAGCGGCACGCCGCCGGTCCGCTCCCAGATCGCGGTCGCGAGCGCCGATTGCGGCTCGCGGCCCAGCAGCCGCGCGATCAACCCGGAGGTCTCGAGCGGATCGAGGGACCGCAGCGCGATCTCGTTCAGGAGGCGGGCGCGCCGAATGGCCTCCCGCATGGCGCCCAGCGGGTGCCCGGGCGGCACCGCATCGCCGCGGTAGATCGCGACCACCAGCAGCGGCGTGCCCGGCGTCCGCTTTCCGAGCGCGGGGAGCAGCTCCAGCGTGGCGTGATCGGCCCATTGGAGGTCGTCGAGCACCAGCGCGAGGGCGCGCGCGCGCGCGATCGTCGCGAACGCGTCGCCGACCTCGTCGAACAGCGCGGCGCGGTTCACCACCGCTGCGGGTTCGCCGCCACCGGACAGCAGATCGCCGACCGCGGCGAAGCGGTCCGCCGCGCTCGCGAACGCGGCCGGCGCATCGCGGCGGAGGGCACGGAGCAGCGCGCCGATCGGTCCGAGAGAAGGCGTGCTCGCCGGGGTCGCTGCCGCGCGCACCGAGAGCAGCTTCGATCGCGCGAGCACGGTGTCGACGAGCGCGGTCTTGCCGGCGCCGGCCTCGCCCGACACGAGCACGATCCGGCCCTTGCCGTCTGCGGCCGCCCCCGCGAGCTGTTCCAGCGCCGCTTCTTCTCGCGCGCGACCCACCAGCTCGCGCACCGCGGTTTCGTCGTGCCTGCTCATGCAGGGACCTCCGATGGACGCGGGGCAATTTACCACCCCGGCGGGGTGGGTCGCTGCACGGCGGACCCTCCCGCCGTGCAGCAGCCCGTCATGCGCGCGCGATCAGATACCGGAACCTGTTCTTCATGTGATACCCGCCCGACGCGGACCGGAACGGGGCGATCGCGGACGCAACCGCGTCTTGCGCGCGCTCCACGCTGGAGGCGCGGATGGCCTTCTCCGCCGGGCCGGCCGACAGCATGGCACGCAGCGCGACGCCGAGGGTCGGGTAGACCCACGGGCAATCGACATCCGCCATGGCAATCGGTGTGAGGCCTGCCTCGCGGACCAGCGCCTTCGCCCGGGCGTCGTCCGAAAGGGCGAACGGGCCCGGCACGCCGGCGGGAGGCGGGGGCATCAGGGCGGCGAGCGCCTTCAGGTGCCCGGATGCTTCGCAATCCTCGTACATTCCCCAGGTTGCAATCACCACCGGGCGCCCGGGCTTCGTTACGCGACGCGCCTCGCGGAGCGCGTTCACTGGCGACGCCGCGTACTGAAAGGCGTTGAACCCGGTCACGACGTCGAAGGTTTCGTCGGCGTACGGCAGCGCTTCCATCTCACCGACGCGAAAATCCCCGCCGGGCACGCGGCGTCGCGCCAGCTCGACGAACTCGCTGCACGCGTCGACGCCCGCGACGGCGCCGATCCTGGTCGCGAAGACCTGCGCCGCGAGTCCGGCGCCGCAGCCGACGTCGAGGCTCGAGGTCGCGTGGGCGAGGTCGGGATGGTGAAGCACGTGGTCGTACAGAGGCCGAAACACGCCTTCCTGCAGTTCAGCCCAGTCGGCGGCCCGGACACCCCAGAGTTCTCCCTGCAACTGTGCGGTCCCTGCGCTGCGTGACGCTGCAACTTGATTCATGGCCGTTCCTTTCTCCGAGTGACGTTGCGAGCCGGCGCAACATGCGCCGCTGGGGTCTCAAGGTACTCGGCAGCAGTGTGAGGAACGATCCGGGGAACTACTGAGTTCGGGGCCTTTTCCCACCTTGGGTCCCGACGGCCAGGCTGCGAAGCAGGCCGAGGACGCACACGCGATTCGAAGTCCGTGGGCTCTGCTACCTTTGGCACTCGTCACGCGCTTGCAGGTGCGATCTGGTGACGCCCAACGTCCCGGCTAACGCGCCGCCCGCTTGCGGGCGGTCGCCGTTGAGCCGGTGGTTAGACCTCGCTCTTTGACACGCTTAAGCGCCTCATTAATGCGCGATTGATAGCCCGAACCCTGCGCCCGAAAGAAAGCAATCACGTCCGCGTCGAGACGTACAGTAGTGAGAACCTTGGTCGGGGCCTTTTGTGGCCCTCGGCCGCGACGCAAGACCGGCAGGCCAAGAATCTCCTCCGACCACGGAGGATTGTCCCGATCAACGGCCTTTGCGGAAGTACTCTTCGGCGATTTCAAAGTAGTAGCGCGCTTCATATTTCTCCGCCTTTCGTAAAGAGATGACATGCATGTCCTCGTCCCGCTCGATGTGCACTAGGACGACCACTTCACCATTCAGGAGTCCGAACGTAACCATGCGTTTTTCACCATAGTCCTCACGCAGATCCTCGCGGGAGACGGTGAAGTTGTCCCAGATGGCTTCCGACCCCTCGAAGTCCAGCCCATGCGCCTTGATGTTCCTACGGCGTTTGGGTTCGTCCCAGGAGGTCATACTTAAATTGTAGTAACAATATACTCTGAGCGCAACTGGCAGTCCAGCGACAATTGCCTGCGAGGTCTAACGTTCGTGACGACGCGCACCACGCGGAGCGCGTAGCGGCGAGCGGACGGTGTCGCCGTCCATCACGCTGTTATGCCGCTCGGCTTGGGCCGCGTGCAGTAGTGAGCGACGGACCGTCTGTGGCACTTCAATCTCCACAAACC
>JAABRB010000041.1 GCA_011391185.1 Betaproteobacteria bacterium | reverse complement strand
AGGTCGGCGCCGCGCACGACGTCCGTGATGCCCTGGTCGGCGTCATCGACGACAGCTGCCAGCTGATAGGCGAAGTGGCCATCCGCCCGGCGCAGCACGAAGTCGCCGACCGCGTGGCCGAGATGCTGGTGCATGCGTCCCTGCACCGCGTCGTCGAATTCGATCATGGCGTCGCCCACGCGCAACCGCGTCGAGCGCGGCGTGCGCCCGGTCGGGACGCCGTCGCGGCACGTGCCCGGATACACAACTTCGCCTGTCGACGCGGACCCGAAGCGGAGCACGGAGTCGGCGATTTCCCTTCGCGTGCAAGCGCATGGGTAGGTCGATTCAGCCGCGGCGAGGCGGTCCAACGCTTCCCGATACGCCTCCATCCGCGTGCTCTGGTAGCGCACCGCGCCATCCCATTCCATACCGATCGCCTCGAGTGCCCCCAGGATGGCGCCCGCCGCGCCGGGCACCTCGCGCGGCGGGTCGAGGTCTTCCATGCGAACGAACCATTCGCCGTGCGACGCGCGTGCGTCGGCGTGACTACCGACCGCCGCGACGAGCGAGCCGAAGTGCAGCGGACCGGTGGGGGACGGGGCAAAGCGCCCCCGGTAGGGCCGGGATTCCTGCGATGTGCCGGGCATGGGTAGTTCGTATGATGCCGTGGAAATTGCACGATGCGAACCCGATTCCGGGATGGACGCGGCCGATGCGCACTTTCGCGACTGCTATAATCGCCAGCAGGAAAATGGCAGGCACGATTGGCGGGGCGCAATCGCGGGAGGCATGCACGTGGCAACCATCGAGCTCACGAAAGAGAACTTCGAGCAGGTCGTCAAAGATAACGACATGGTCGTCATCGATTTCTGGGCGCCCTGGTGCGCGCCGTGCCGATCGTTCGCGCCGACTTTCGAGGCAGAGTCCACCCTGCACGCCGACGTCGTATTTGGCAAGGTGAACACCGAGGAGCAACAGGAGCTTGCCGCCACCTTCAATATCCGCTCAATCCCGACCCTCATGTTCTTCCGCGACAAGGTGATTCTGTACGCGGAAGCCGGAGCGGTGCCGCCTGCGATGCTTTCGGAGGTGGTGAAGCAGGCGAAGAAGGTGGACATGGAAGAGGTTCACCGGGAGATCGCGGCACAGCAGTCCGGCGAGTCTGGGAACGCGTGATCGTGCGCCCCCGGGACTCATTCTCCTTCGAGTTCCTGACTGGCGCCACGCCGGACCCGGTGCGGCGGACATCCGAGTCCCGCCCATGGAGCATCCCGCAGCACCTGTGACGATGCCGCGTTCGCCCGCGGACCGGCTCGAAGCGCGACGCATCGAGCTGCTTTACGGCGGGGCGGTCGTCGGCTTTCTCGTGGCTCCGGTGGTCGCAGCCGTCTGCACGGGGTTGCTCTGGCCACATGTCGCGCACGCGTGGCTGCTGACGTGGTTTGCTTCGATTGGGGTCATCAACGGCATTCGCTACGGCTTCACGCGTCGGTACGCAGACCGCAGGAGTGATGTTCCGACTCCGGATCGCCGGGAGGCGTGGTTCGTCATCGGATCGGCATTGCACGGGGTGGCCTGGGGCGCGCTCGCGCTGATTGCCGCGGGCGCAACCTATCTGCTCCAGGTCTTTGCGGCATTTGCCATCGGCGGCATGGTGATCGGAGCGATCGGCTTGCTCGGCGCGAGCCGAAAAGCGTTCTACGCATTCGCCGCGCCGAGCCTGGGAACGCTGCTTGCCGTCCTGGTCGCGCAGCCTGGGGAACGCTATCTGGCAATGAGCGCGCTGATCGTGATCTTTGCGCTGGCGGTCGCGCGCATCATGAGCAGCTATCACCTCACGCTCGTGCAGAACATCGAGCGCGGCATCGTCAATGAGCGCCTGCTCGACGAGCAGCGGGGGCTCTTCGATGCGGTCACGGTGGGGATTGCGTTCGTCCGCAACGGCCGCATCGTCGACTGCAACCGCTGGCTCGAGCGCATGTTCGGCTGGTCGCGCGAGGATTTGCTCACGGCGCCGCGCGCACCCTGGGCCGACGATGCAGCGCGGTGGGATGCGCTCGTCGCGGAGGGCATGAACGCGGCCCACGAAGGAAATTCATTCCGCTGCGAGATCGAGCTCCGGCGCAAGGATGGCTCGCCCGTACGGTGCGAGCTCTCCAGCGAGCCGGTGAGATCGTCCGAGCCCGAACTCGGATTCGTGCTCGTCCTGAGCGATCTCACCGCACGGCTTGCGCAGGAGCGGGCGCTGCGGGACAGCGAAGAGCGCCTGGAGCTCGTGGTCCGTGCTTCGCAGGACGGGATCTGGGACTGGAATATCGTCGCCAACGAGAGCTACCTTTCGCCGAGATTCAAGATGATTCTCGGGTATGGGCCGGACGCCGATCTCGGCACCGAGTTTCGATTCAAGAGCCACCTGCATCCCGATGACGCCGAGCGGGTGCTTGCCTTGTGGTATCGCGCGATCGCGAACCCGCGCAGCGCCTTCGACAGCGAGTTTCGGCTGCGGCGCATGGATGGCGAATTCGTATGGGTGCACGCGCGGGGCATCGTGGTCTGCGATCCGACCGGACGGACGGTTCGCTCGGTGGGCTCGATCATCGACATCTCCGATCGCAGGCAGATCGAGGAGCGGCTGCGCGAGAGCGAGCGGCTGTTTCGCTATCTGGTCGAGACTTCAAATGATCTCGTCTGGATCGTCGATCGGGACGGGTGCTGGAAATACCTCTCGCCGCGCGCGACGCGTCAGATTTTCGGATGCGAGCCCGAGGACTTGATGGGAAAGCGGCTCATCGACACGCAACCCGAAGCGGACCGGCCCCGCACCGAGGCGATGCTGGCCCGAGTTCTCGCGGAGGGAACCGCTTCGCATTTTGAAACGGTGCACGTCAATCGCAACGGGAATCATGTGGTGCTGTCCCTCAATGCCACCCCGCTGCGCGACGGCGCGGGGCAGATCACGGGCGTGACCGGAACCGCCACCGACATTTCTCCGCTCAAGCACCGGGAGATCGAGCTGTCGGCCGCGCTCGAAGACCAGAGCCTGATCTTCGATTCGGTTTCGGAAGGCATCGTCATGCTGCGGGACGGCGTGGTCCACAAGTGCAATCGCAGATTCGCGGAAATGCTCGGGTACTCGCCCGACGAACTCGTCGGCCGTCCGTCCATCTACTGGTATGCCGATCCGTCGGAATGGGATCCGAGTGCGTCGCTGGCGCACGCAGTGCGTGACAAGGACGGTTCGCTGCACACCGAGTTGCGCGTGAAGCGCCGTGACGGGGGCGTATTCTGGTGCGATGCCCGCGGGCGCGTCCTCAATCCTGCTCGGCCGGACGAGGGATCGCTCTGGATCTATATCGATATCTCGGCCCGCAAGGAGCGCGAAAGCCGCATCCAGCACCTGGCCGATCACGACGCCCTGACCGGGCTGCTCAATCGGCGCATGTTCGACGACCGGCTGCGCCAGGCGCTGGCGAACGCCCGCCGCTCGGAGAACATCGTTGCGCTGATGCTGATCGATCTCGACGAGTTCAAAGCCATCAACGACACCTATGGTCACCTCACGGGTGACTACGTCCTGCGTACGGTCGCCAGGCGGATCCAGGAATGCGTGCGGGAGACCGACACCGTGGCGAGGCTCGGCGGAGACGAATTCGTGGTGGTGCTCGTCGGACAGCGTTCGACCGAAGATCCTGCCGTGGTTGCGGAGAAGATACTTGGTGCAATCACGCAACTGATTCCGGCTGGCGGGCGTCACCTCGAGGTCGGCGCTTCGATCGGCATCAGCATCTTCCCGCGCGATGGTGACGCACCCGAAGCGTTGCTCACGCATGCGGACGCGGCCATGTATCGGGTCAAGGATGCCGGCAAGAACAGATATCAGTTCTACTCGGACTGATTGGCCCGGCGACCCTGCGCACGGCGATCCAGCTCGTTTCGCCCGGACACTCGGAGACTCGGAGACTCTCTCATGCTCAAGGTAAGGAAAAGCGCTGATCGCGGCTATGCCGACCACGGCTGGCTGCGCTCGTTTCACAGTTTCTCCTTCGCCGATTATCACGACCCGGCGAATATGGACTTCGGGGCACTGCGGGTCATCAACGAGGACCGGGTCCAGCCCGGCACGGGCTTCGGGACGCACGGTCATCGCGACATGGAGATCATCAGCTACGTTCTCGACGGGGCGCTCGAGCACAAGGACAGCATGGGCAACGGCTCGGTGATCCGGCCGGGGGACGTGCAGCGCATGAGCGCCGGCAGCGGCATCAGGCACAGCGAATTCAACCCGTCGGACGCAGAACTGGTTCATTTCCTGCAGATCTGGATCGAGCCGGACGTGCGCGGGATCACCCCGAGTTACGAGGAGCGCCGGTTCGAGACGAGCACGAAGCGGGGCACGCTGCGGCTCATCGCGTCTCCGGACGGACGCGCAGGCTCGGTGACGATTCATCGGGACACGCAGGTGTTTGCGGCGCTTCTTGACGGCGCCGAAAGTGCGACGCACCGGCTCGCGGCCGGGCGGCGCGCATACGTTCACGTTGCCCGCGGCAGCGTGGCTGTCAACGGCCAGCCGCTCGAGGCGGGCGACGCCCTGAAGGTGACGGATACTGCCGAACTCGTGCTCGAGGCAGGCAATCGGGCAGAGGTGCTGCTCTTCGATCTCGCGTGACCACGACGATTCCGGACCCCCGCCTGGCCCGGAATGCCTCAGAATGGCGATGACAGGGTCTATCCGAGGGTCTGCATGGCCTCGCGACCGCGATGATCAAGCTGCGTCCTGCCGTCGACCGACCGCACCCGCTGCGGCGCGCTGTGCTGGCCGCGGCGGCGGCCTCCGTGTTCGGTCCGGTTGGTCGGGTCTGGGCGGGCGCGAGCGCCCGCAAACGGTTCGACAGTGGCCTCCTGTGGCGGGTGGAACGGAACGGGACGCCGGACAGCTGCGTTTTCGGCACCATCCACGCCGCCGACTCCCGTGTGGCACAACCGAGCGCCAAGGTCCTCGCGGCGCTGGCGCGCGCGCGAACCTTCATAATGGAAGTCGCGGTCGACGCAATGGTAGATCCAGGCGTATTCGACCAGGAACAGCTCGCCGACGACCAGCGGCTCGAGTTCCTCATCGGCCCGGACGCCTATGCGCAGACGCGGCTCATCCTCGTCAAGCGTGGAATGTCCGAACGCGTGATTGCGCGCATGAAGCCTTGGGCGGCGATGTTGGCGGTCGCCTCGTCGGGGCCGCGCGACGCATCGCTTGCGCTCGACATGAGTTTGCTGGCTGCCGCGCGGCGTGCGCGCCTGCGTATCCAGGCCCTCGAGTCGGTCGAGGAGCAGATCGCGGCCTTCGACACTGTTCCGCTGGTGTCGCAGATTGCACTTCTCAAGCATGCGCTCGCGCACCGGGCGGCGCTGGATGCCGAGAACGAGACCATGACCCAGGCGTGGCTCGCGGGCGACCTCGCCAAGCTGGTGCACTTTCCCGCGCGTATGGATAGCCTTAATCCCGGCGTCGTGCATCACTACGACGCGCTCATGCGGCACATCGTTCACGATCGAACCGTTCTCATGCATTTCCGGCTGGCGGTGCCGTTGCAAACCGGAAGGATGTTCGTCGCGGTCGGCGCACTGCATCTGCCGGGTGACAAAGGGTTGCTGGCATTCATCGAGCAGGATGGTTACCGCGTGACGCGCATCGACTAGGTGCTCTCCCTCTACCGTTTGCCTGCGGTGACGATCGTCGGCGTTCCCGATATGATCGCGCGGTCATGAAAGTTTCCGGGCAGAACGCATGAGCGGCATCGTGGTGCTCATATCGGGTCGCGGCAGCAACCTGCGCTCGATGGTCGACGCGGGGCTGCCGGTGGCCGCGGTCATCAGCAACCGCGCCAGTGTGGCGGGCCTCGCGTTCGCGCGCGACCGCGAGATTCCGAGTGTGGCCATCGAGCATCGCGCGTACGCGAGCCGGGAAGCGTTCGAGGCGGCGCTCGTCGATGCGATCGACCGCCATGCGCCACGGCTCGTTGCGCTTGCTGGTTTCATGCGCGTCCTCACCGCTTCGTTCGTCGAGCGCTACCAGGACCGGTTGATAAACATTCACCCGTCCCTGCTGCCCGCCTTTCCCGGACTCGATACGCACGCGGCCGCACTCGCGGCGGGAGTGAAGATCCACGGTGCGACGGTGCACTTCGTCACGCCCGATCTCGATCACGGCCCCATCGTCATCCAGGCGGCGGTGCCGGTGCTGCCCGGCGACAATGCGGACCAGCTCGCCGCGCGCGTGCTCGAGCAGGAGCACGTGATCTACCCGATGGCGATCCGCTGGTTCCTGGAGGGTCGGCTCTCGATTGCGGACGGCCGGGTCGACGTGGCGGGCGAGGGTGCGCGGCAGTTTCATCTGGCGGACCGATGATCCGGATTGCTGGCGCTGTGACGAGCGAATGCGACTGACTCCGGCATTGCTCGGCGAGCTCGTGGCTGCAATGACCACAATCGGCGAGCTCAAACACCCGGCTGACAAGCAGCTCACGGCGTTCTTTCGTTCGCGACCCCGGCTCGGTCAGAGCGAGCGCGGGCTCATTGCGGAGACCGTGTATGCGGCATTGCGCCGGCGGCGTCTCCTCGAGCACCTCGGTGCGACGCGGAGCGCCCGGGACACAGTCCTCGCGGCGTTGGTGCGCTTGCGCGGGTTCAGCCTGCGCGAGCTCGAGGGCGTGACGCATCCGGCGGAGGTGGAGTGGCTGGCCCGGTTGAAAGGCGCAACGCGTGAAGAGGTTCCCTTCGCAGTGGCGTGCGATCTGCCAGACTGGCTCATCGACCGGCTGCGAGCACTCCATTCCGACGCGGAATTGCTCGCGGTTGCGCAGGCATTGCAGCAGCCGGCGCCGCTCGATCTGCGCGTGAATGTCCACAAGACCGATCGCGAGTCCGTCTTACGCGAGCTTGCGGCAGACGGTATCGACGGGACGCCCACGCCCTACTCCCCGATCGGCATCCGGATCGCTGGCAGGCCGGCGATCAACCGCCACCGGCTGTTTCTCGGCGGATTCATCGAGGTGCAGGACGAAGCGAGCCAGCTCGTGTGCCAGCTGCTCGCACCGCGGCGCGGCGAAATGGTCGCCGACTTCTGCGCTGGTGCGGGCGGCAAGTCGCTCGCGATCGGCGCCGCGATGCGCTCGACCGGTCGCGTGTACGCATTCGATGTGTCTGCCAAGCGGCTGGCAGATCTCAAGCCGCGCCTCGCACGCTCCGGATTGTCCAACATCCATCCGCAGCGGATCGCGTCCGAGCGAGATCCGAAGCTCAAGCGGCTCGCCGGGAAATTCAATCGTGTCCTGGTCGATGCGCCCTGCAGCGGTCTGGGGACGCTGCGGCGAAACCCGGATCTCAAGTGGCGTCAAAGCGCGCAGGACGTCGAGGAGCTGGCGCGCAAGCAGGCTGCCATTCTCGCTGCCGCGGCGAAGCTGGTTCGGCCGGGCGGCCGGCTCGTGTACGCGACGTGCAGCATCCTGCCCGACGAGAACGACGCGATCGTGAGCGAATTCCTGGCCGAAAGTCCGCAGTTTCGCGCGCGGTCGGCGCATGTCGAGCTGGCTACGGGCCGCATCGAGGTTCCGCAGCAAGGCAAATCGGGCGATTTGCCGCTGCGGCTCAGCCCGCACGCGCATGGCACGGACGGTTTCTTTGCGGCACTGCTGGAGCACGCGGTATGACATTCGGGATTCGCCGGTCGATCGCGCCGATTCCGGCCTGAAACCCGGTATCTATTCAAAAGGTTGCAAGATGACAGGGGCGCGTGACCATAGGGGTTGCGGACACCGGGATTTCCCGTAAAATCGGCCCGGCCCAATCGATAAGAAGCGCAAACTCTCCATGTTCTTTTCCGGTGTGTTCGACCTCTCCTGGTGGGAGCTGGCTGTTGTCGCCCTGCTGCTGACGCACGTCACCATCGCGGCCGTGACGATTTTCCTGCACCGATGCCAGGCGCATCGCGCCCTCGACCTGCATCCGGTCGTATCCCATTTCTTTCGATTCTGGCTGTGGCTGACCACGGGCATGATCACCAAGGAGTGGGCGGCGATTCATCGCAAGCACCACGCCAAGTGCGAAACCGTCGAGGACCCGCATAGCCCGCAGATCTACGGCATCAATCGCGTGTTGTGGGGCGGTGTGTTTCTCTACGTCAAGGAATCGCACAATTCCGAGACGATGGAACGCTACGGCCACGGGACGCCCGACGACTGGCTCGAGCGAAATCTTTACACGAAGTTCCCGGTGTTGGGCCTCGTCCTGATGGGGGTCGTGAACATCGCGCTCTTCGGCATCGTGCCGGGACTGGTGATCCTGGCCGTGCAGATCGTCTGGATCCCGTTCTGGGCGGCCGGCGTCATCAACGGCATCGGGCACTTTTTCGGCTACCGCAACTGGGCCACAGAAGATGCCAGTACGAACATCATTCCGCTCGGAATCCTGATCGGCGGTGAGGAACTCCACAACAATCACCACGCCTATGCCTCGTCGGCGAAGCTGTCCAGCAAGTGGTACGAGTTCGACATCGGGTGGCTGTACATTCGAATCCTCGAAACGCTGGGGCTTGCCAGGGTCAAGAAGCTCGCCCCGACCCCCCGGTTCGCGTCGGCCAAATCGGTGGTCGATCTCGAAACGCTCCAGGCCGTCATCTCGAACCGTTACGACGTGCTCGCCAAGTACGCGAAGTCGCTGAAGGCGACGTACACCGAGGAACTGAATCGTCTCGCGCCGCACGATGCGGAAGTGCTGCGTCGCCTGAAGCGCTGGCTGACGCACGACGAGAGCAAGCTCGAGGACGTGCAGCGGAGTCGCATCGCGGACGGGCTCGCACGGAGCAAGTCGCTATCCACGGTGTATGCCATGCGGCGCGAGCTGGTGGCGCTCTGGGAGCGGTCGCACGCGTCACGCGATCAACTCGTCCGGCAGCTCCAGGACTGGTGCCAGCGGGCCGAGGCCACCGGGATCCGTCCGCTCGTGGAGTTTTCCCGCCGCCTGCGCTGCTACGCTTGACGCGGGATTTCCGCGCGCCAGTAAAAAGCCCGCCTTTCGGCGGGCTTTTTCATCGTGGCCGCTCTGCCGGCGACCGCAGCCCGGCAACTGGCGCGAGAGTGCGATTACTTGAGCTTGGTTTCCTTGTAGATGACGTGCTTGCGCGCCTTCGGGTCGAATTTCTTGATTTCGATCTTGTCCGGCGTGGTCCGCTTGTTCTTGGTGGTCGTGTAGAAATGGCCGGTTCCGGCCGAGGATTCGAGCTTGATCTTGTCGCGCATGGAATAGTCTCCTCGAATCTCAGATCTTGCGCTGCTCGCGCAGTTCGGCGAGCACGACGTCTATGCCCTTCTTGTCGATCAATCTTAGGCCGGCGTTGGAGATGCGCAGGCTGATCCATCGTTTCTCGGAATCCACCCAGAAACGGCGGTACTGAAGGTTGGGCAGGAAGCGCCGCTTGGTCCTGTTATTGGCGTGGGAAACGTGGTTGCCCACCATCGGCTTCTTTCCAGTGATCTGGCACACTCGCGCCATGACAACTTCTCCGGTTCGGCAAACCGCGTATTATATGCGAACCTGCCCGGGCGCTTCAAGTTACTGTGAAAATTACATTAATCCGCGCTCGGCAAACGACGTGACCGCACCGCGTCCGATCACGAAGTGGTCGAGGACCCGCACGTCGACCAGCGCCAGGGCCCGCCGTAGCGTCTCCGTCAGCGTCTGGTCCGCCTGGCTCGGCTCGGCGACTCCGGAAGGGTGATTGTGCGCAAAGATCACGGCTGCGGCGTTGTGGCGCATGGCGCACTTCACCACTTCGCGCGGGTAGACGCTCGTCTGGGTGAGCGTTCCCTGGAAAAGCTCCTCGTGTGCGATCACTCGGTTCTGGGCGTCGAGCAGCACTGCCAGGAACACTTCCCGCGCGCGGTTTTCGAGCGTGAGGCGCAGGTAGTCGCGGACCGCCGCGGGCGAGGCGAGGGGGTTGCCCGCCGCGCTCGTTTCCCGGAGTGCGCGCCGCGCGAGTTCGAATCCCGCCTGGAGCTGGGCGTATTTCGCCGTCCCGACACCCGGGACCGTCAGGAAGGGTGCAACGTCGGCGCCGAACAGCGCGGAGAGCGACCCGAAACGCTCGATCAGTGTCCGCCCGAGGTCAACCGCGCTTCGACCTCTGACGCCGGTGCGCAGGAAGATCGCCAGCAATTCCGCATCCGACAGGGCCTGTGGGCCCCCGGCAAGCAGCTTCTCGCGCGGGCGCTCGCGCGCGGGCCAACTGGCGATTCCCATGGGGGGTCTCCCGGTTCGCGTAGAATCAGCCTTTAACGCGCGCTGTCGCAATCTAGGGGACATGTCGGACTTGGCCAACAAGAAACTGCTGCTCGGAATCACCGGCGGGATCGCGGCCTACAAGTCGGCGGAACTGACGCGGCTGCTGGTGAAGGCGGGCGCGGACGTTCGTGCGG
This sequence comes from Betaproteobacteria bacterium, assembly GCA_011391185.1. Next base: position 5,304 of record JAABRB010000041.1, on the reverse strand, counting down.
TGATGACCGAGAGCGCGTGCCGCTTCATCACGCCGACCACTCTGCAGGCCCTGTCGGGCAATCGCGCCTACACGGACATGTGGGATCCGAGCGTGCCCAGCAACATGGCGCACATCGAGCTGTCCCGTGACCGGGATCTGGTTCTCGTGGCGCCGGCCACTGCCGACTTTCTGGCGAAAGCGGCCCTGGGACTCGCAGACGATCTGCTCTCGACGCTTTGTCTGGCGCGCGAGTGTCCGCTGGCAGTGGCGCCGGCAATGAACCGGCAAATGTGGGAACAGCCGGCAACGCAGCGGAACATCGCAACGTTGCGCGCCGACGGCGTGGTGATCCTCGGCCCGGATGCGGGCGATCAGGCCTGCGGGGAGACGGGCATGGGCAGGATGGCCGAGCCCGAGACCCTGGTGGCAGAGGTCGTCGCGCTTCTCGGGCCGAAGCGCCTGGCCGGCAAGCGGGTCCTGGTCACCGCTGGCCCCACGTTCGAGCCGATCGACACGGTGCGCGGTCTCACCAACCTGAGCTCCGGAAAGATGGGCTTCGCCGTGGCCCAAGCCGCGGCAGAGGCGGGCGCGGCGGTGATGCTGGTGGCGGGTCCGACCTCGCTGCCCACACCGGCCGGCACGCGACGCGAGAGCGTGACAACGGCCCGCGAGATGCACGATGCAGTGCTGGCCCACGCGGACAAGTCGGACGTGTTCATCGCCGTCGCGGCCGTCGCGGATTACCGCGTGGCGAACCCGAAAAATATCAAGCTGAAGAAGGACGCGGGTGCGCCGAAGTTCGAGCTCGTCGAGAATCCCGACATCCTCGGCGCGGTGGTCGATCTTCCGAATCCGCCGTTCTGCGTGGGATTTGCTGCGGAGACCGAGAACCTGCGCCAGCATGCCCAGGCCAAGCGGAAGAAGCGGCGCGTCCCGCTGCTCGCCGCGAATCTCGCCCAGCACGCGTTCGGCGCCGATGACAACGCGCTCACGCTGTTTGACGACGCGGGCGAGCACGAGCTCGCGCGTGCGCCCAAGATCGCTCTGGCTCGCCAGCTCGTGGCGCACATCGCGCGAATGCTCGAAAAGCGCTGATGCACGTCATCGACGTCAAGATCCTGGATCCGCGGTTGCACGAGATGCCGCCGAAGCATGCAACGGCTGGCGCGGCCGGAATCGATCTGCGCGCCTGCATCGATGCGCCGCTCGTTCTCGCGCCCGGAAAGTCGGAGCTCGTTCCAAGCGGCATGGCAATCCATCTCGAGGCGCCCGGCCTCGCCGCAATGGTGCTGCCGCGGTCCGGACTCGGACACAAGCACGGCATCGTGCTCGGCAATCTGGTCGGACTGATCGACTCGGATTACCAGGGGCAGCTCATGGTCTCGGTCTGGAATCGCTCGGCGGATCCGTACACGCTGCAGCCGATGGATCGCATCGCGCAACTCGTCGTCGTGCCGGTGGTGCAGGTCGGCCTGAACATCGTGGAGGACTTCGCCGCCAGCGAGCGGGGCGCGGGCGGCTTCGGCAGCACCGGATCCGGCTGAGGCGCAATGAGGCGCTGCCCCTCCTTTTCGAGGGTGAGCCGGGGTTTCGCGAACGTGCGCAGGCACGTTCGCGCCGGTGAACGCCCGAAGCGTCCCCGCTTCGGGCCGGGCGGGGTGCCCGCAACTCGGGCGGGGTGGTGGGAGCTTCGATTCAGTTCAGCACACCACCCCGGCTGCCGCGCAGCCACCCCTCCTCGGAGAGGAGGGGATGGCTAAGGACGCCGCCCTTTTCACGTCCTCTCGCATAATCGTCTAGCCGAGCGAATCGCTCCAGATGTTGAGCGCCCAGCCGTCGGCGAACTGCTTCTCGAGCTGGCTGCTCGCTGCCGACACGCCGCCGGCGCCCTGCACGGGAACGAGGGTCTTCTTGGCGGCGTCCCATTGATGGATCGAGGTCACGTGCATCGCCTCGGTCGCGCTCACATAGCTGTAACAGGTGTTGTTGATCATCGGCGTCTGGTTGACCGGCTTGCCGGTCATCAGGGCGACGATCGCCGCCGCGGCGATCTTGGCCTGCTGATTGGCCATGGAGCCGGATTTCGGCATGCCCGGCCCGCCCTGGGTCACGTCGCCGATAAGATGGACGTTCGGCACGACGGTAGACTCGGTCGTCAGCCAGTTCACGTCGCACCAGCGCTTGTTCACGTTCACGACGCCGGCCGCATGAGCAATCGCCCCGGAGGTCTGCGGCGGCACGACGTTCAGCACGTCGCCCTTGAACGAGTCGAACTCGGTCTTGACCGTCATCGTCCGAAGATCGACATCCTTCGCTTCCTGGTTTGGGCGGTAGTCGATCAGCCCCTTGTACATACTGGTCCACGCGGCCTGGAAGAGCTTGCCCTTGGACACGATGGCCGGATTGGCATCGAGCACCAGGACTTTCGATCGCGGCTTGGCGCGCTTGAAGTAGTCCGCCACCTGGCAGACGCGCTCGTACGGGCCTGGCGGGCAGCGGTAGGGCATCTTCGGGAACGCGAAGACGAATACACCCCCGTCGCGCATCGCCTCGAGCTGCTTGCGTAACGCGACGGTCTGCGGTCCCGCCTTCCAGGCGTGCGGGACGCGGCTCTGCGCCTCGGCGTTGTTGAGGCCGGGTATCTGGTCGTACATGAAGTCGATCCCCGGTGCGATCACGATGCGGTCGTAGGCGAGATCGCCATACTTGTTGGCTGCAAACTTGACCACGCGCTTTGCGGTGTCGACCGCAGCAACGTCGCCGTGCAGGACCGTCACCCCGTGGTTCTTCTGCAGGTTCTCGTAGCCGAAAGTGTTCTGCCCGATGTCGCGCGAGCCGGCGAGCACGAGGTTCGAGAGCGGGCACGAAACGAACTTCTCCTCGCGCTCGATCATGAACACCTTGACGGCGCCGCCGCTCCACATGCGGATGTACTTGGAAACGGTTGCCCCGCCGTAGCCGCCGCCGATGACGATCACGCGTCCGGCCGGTTTCCCAGGCTCGGTGGCGCATCCTGCCAGCGAGAGCGCGGTCCCGGCGCCCATGAGCTTGATGAAGTCGCGTCGATTGAATTCGCGTGTCATGGTTCGGTCCCCTATTTTCCGGAAGGCTTCTGCGACGCGAAGTACGCCGCGATCGCAGCGACCTGCGCGTCGGTGTAGCCCTTTGCGATCTGGGTCATGATCGTCGCCGGCTTTTTTCCTTCGCGGAACAGTTTGACCGTCGATACGATTTGATCCCTGGGTCGACCGGCGAGCGATTCGCTGATTCCCGCACTCCGGCCGTCGGTCCCATGGCACATGGCGCAACTGGCCGCGAGATCGCGGCCGAGTTCGGGATCAGGTGTTTGCGCGATGGCAGTGATAGGCGCTGCCACCAGCGCAGCGACTAACAGCAGGCTATGTCTCATTCGCTTTTTCTCCTTGGGTCGGCGGCAGCCGAAGCAGGGTGCCGCGCGCGCCAGTGTCCGCCCGCCATTCGGCGCGCGTCAAGTACGGTAGATCACATCGTGCGCGAGTCCCGCGGCGAAGCACGCAGATAGGATTTCCTGATCGAAGCAGAAGCCCCGCTTTTCCGGGCAGTGACGGACGCCGCGGTGCCGGCGTGCGAACCGCTCAGTCCGCCTCGGTGGGTGCCGCGGCCTTCCTCTGGGGCGGGGTCGGATCGTCCGACACCTTGAGCACGACCTTGTCGTCCTCACCCATGTCGACGGTGACTTTCCCGCCGTTCGACAGATTGCCGAAGAGGAGTTCGTCGGCTAGCGCGCGCCGGATCGTGTCCTGGATGAGCCGGGCCATCGGGCGGGCGCCCATGACCGGATCGAAGCCCTTTTCGGCCAGGTGCCGCTTCAATTTGTCGGTGAAGATCGCCTCGACCTTCTTCTCGTGCAGCTGTTCCTCCAGCTGCATCAGGAACTTATCGACGACCCGCAGAATGACTTCGTGATCCAGCGATGCAAACGAGATGGTGGCGTCGAGCCGGTTGCGAAACTCCGGCGTGAACATGCGCCGGATCTCGGCCATCTCGTCGCCGGACTCCTTCTTTGCCGTGAAACCCATCACCGCCTTGTTGAGTGCTTCGGCTCCGGCGTTGGTGGTCATGACGATGATGACGTTGCGGAAGTCCGCCTTCCTCCCGTTGTTGTCGGTGAGGGTGCCGTGATCCATCACCTGCAGGAGGATGTTGAAGATGTCCGGGTGCGCTTTTTCAATCTCGTCCAGCAGCAGCACCGAGTAGGGTTTTTTGGCGATCGCCTCGGTGAGAAGCCCGCCCTGGTCGAAACCGACGTACCCTGGCGGGGCGCCGATCAGGCGGCTCACCGCGTGGCGCTCCATGTACTCGGACATGTCGAACCGGATGAGCTCGATGCCCATGCAATAGGCGAGTTGGCGGGCGACTTCCGTCTTGCCGACGCCGGTCGGCCCGGAGAACAGGAAGTTGCCGATCGGCTTCTGCGGGTTGCCGAGCCCTGAACGCGCGGTGCGAATAGCGGCGACGAGCGCGTCGATCGCCTTGTCCTGCCCGAACACGACGGCCCTGAGATCCCGATCCAGGTTCTTGAGCGCCGCGCGGTCGTCGAGGGACACGGTCGCCGGAGGAATGCGTGCAATCTTCGCGATGATCTCCTCGATCTCGCCCTTGCCGATGATCCGCTTCTGGCGCGACTTCGGCAGGATCTTCTGCGCGGCACCGGCCTCGTCGATCACGTCGATCGCCTTGTCCGGGAGATGCCGGTCGGTGATGTAGCGCGAGGACAGCTCGACCGCGCTCGACAGCGCTGCCGACGAATACTTGACGCCGTGGTGCGCCTCGAAACGGCTCTTCAGGCCGCGCAGGATCTCGACAGTTTCGTCGAGCGTGGGCTCGGTGACGTCGATTTTCTGGAAGCGGCGCGAGAGGGCGTGGTCCTTCTCGAATATGCCGCGGTACTCGTTGTATGTCGTGGCGCCGATGCACTTCAGCTGACCGGTCGATAGCGCGGGCTTCAGCAGATTGGATGCATCGAGTGTGCCGCCCGATGCGGCGCCGGCGCCGATCAGCGTGTGGATCTCGTCGATGAAGAGGATCGCATTGGGGTTATCCACGAGCTGCTTGAGAACCGCCTTCAGGCGCTGCTCGAAATCCCCGCGGTACTTCGTGCCGGCGAGCAGTGCGCCCATATCGAGCGAATACACCTGGCAGCGCGCAAGGATCTCGGGAACCTGATTCTCGACGATCCGGCGCGCGAGGCCTTCCGCGATGGCGGTCTTGCCCACGCCTGCCTCGCCGACCAGCAGCGGGTTGTTCTTGCGCCGCCGGCAAAGCGTCTGGATCACCCGTTCGA
>JAABRB010000388.1 GCA_011391185.1 Betaproteobacteria bacterium | reverse complement strand
CTTCTTCTTGCCGATCAGCGCGCGCGCCAGCGGTGAGGTGATGGAGATGCGGCCCGCCTTGGCGTCGGCCTCGGTCTCGCCGACCAGATGCCAGACCTTCTTCTCGTCGGTATCCTCGTCGACCAGCGTCACCGTGGCGCCGAACGTCACCGTGTCGCCCTTGAGTTTCGAAACGTCGATCACGTCGGCGCGCGCGAGCTTGTCCTCGAGGTCCGCGATGCGGCCCTCGTTCAAGGACTGGGTCTCCTTGGCGGCGTGATATTCGGCATTCTCCGACAGATCGCCGTGCCCGCGGGCTTCGGTGATCTGCTGGATGATGCGCGGCCGCTCGACCGTCTGCCGGTTGCGCAATTCGACTTCGAGAGCGGCGTATCCCGCCGCCGTCATCGGTATCTTTTCCATCGGTCCTGCTCCCCGGTCCGGATTGTCTACGATCCGGCCCGACTCACAAAAATCCACCGACCGCGCGCCGGGTTTTCCGGCCGCCGCGATCACGTTACGGATCACAAACACCACCGCCGCGGCCCGGTCGGTCCGGCGTATCCCGCCGGCCCGGCAACTCAGGCCCTGTCGCCGAAATAGCTTTGCAGCGCGCGCACTTCGAGATCACCGCCCAAGTAGGCCTTGATTCCATGCGCCGCGGCGACGGCTCCCGAAAGAGTGGTGTAATAGGGCACTTTTTGCAAGAGGGCGGCCCGCCGCATTGCCCTTGAATCTGCAAGGGCTTGCGCACCGTCGGTGGTGTTGAACACCAGTTGAACCCCCCCGTTTTTGATCCGGTCGACGATGTGCGGCCGGCCCTCGTGCACCTTGTTGACCGCTTCGACCGCTACGCCGTGTTCGGCCAGATAGCGCTGGGTGCCGTGGGTGGCGATGATCTGAAAGCCCAGTTCCTTCAAGAGCCGCATCGCATCGAGGATGCGCGGCTTGTCCTCGTCCTTCACCGATATGAACACGGTGCCGCTGCTCGGCAGCTGGCTGCCGCCGCCCATCTGAGCCTTGGCGAAGGCGACCGAGTAGTCGAAATCGAGGCCCATGACCTCGCCGGTCGAACGCATTTCCGGCCCGAGCACGGTGTCGACGCCGGGGAAGCGGGCGAACGGGAACACCGCCTCCTTCACCGCGATGTGGCGGAGCTTCGGGCGCGACAGGCCGAAGGCGGCAAGCTTCTCGCCGGCCATGATCCGTGCCGCGATCTTGGCGACCGGGATGCCGATGGTCTTGGCCACGAACGGCACCGTGCGCGAGGCGCGCGGGTTCACTTCGAGGACGTAGATATCGCCGCCCTTGATGGCGTATTGCACGTTCATCAGTCCGCCGACATTGAGCGCCAGCGCGAGCGCGCGGGTCTGGCGCTCGAGCGCTTCGATCGTTTTCTCGTCGAGCGAGTGTGGCGGCAGCGAGCAGGCGCTGTCGCCGGAATGAATGCCGGCCTCCTCGATGTGCTCCATGATGCCGGCGACGAACACGTCCTTGCCGTCGCACAGCGCATCCACGTCCACTTCGATGGCGTCGCTGAGATAGCGATCGATCAGGACCGGGCTCTTGCCGGAGACGATTACGGCCTCCTTCATGTAGCGCTCGAGCGAGGTGGCGTCGTAGACGATTTCCATGCCACGGCCGCCGAGCACGTAGGACGGCCGGATCACCACCGGATAGCCGATGCGCTCCACGATGCGCCGTGCCTCTGCCGCGCTCTTTGCGATGCCGTTTTCCGGCTGACGCAACTTGAGTTTATCGAGCAGCGTCTTGAAGCGGTCGCGGTCCTCGGCCAGGTCGATCATGTCTGAGGAAGTGCCGAGAATCGGGATTTTTGCCTTTTCGAGCACGTCCGCGAGCTTCAAGGGGGTCTGGCCGCCGAATTGCACGATGGCGCCGAGGAGCTTCCCGCTGGTCTGCTCGCGCGCCAGGATTTCGAGCACGTCCTCGGCCGTCAGCGGCTCGAAATAGAGCCGGTCCGAGGTGTCGTAGTCGGTCGAGACCGTTTCCGGATTGCAATTGATCATGATGGTCTCGAATCCGGCCTCTGAAAGCGCGAAGGCCGCGTGGCAGCAGCAATAATCGAACTCGATGCCCTGGCCGATGCGGTTCGGCCCGCCGCCTAGGATCGCGATCTTGTTGCGTTCCGAAGGCCGCGCCTCGTCGGCGGCGATGCCCGCGAACAGCGGCTCGTAGGTCGAATACATATAGGCCGTGGGCGAAGCGAACTCGGCGGCGCAGGTGTCGATGCGCTTGAACACCGGCCGCACATTCAGCGCACGGCGGCGCTTGGCGACCTCGGCTTCGGAGAGGCCGGTCAGCGTACCCAGCCGCTCATCGGAAAATCCCTCGCCCTTCAGTCGGCGAAACGCGCCCGCGGTTGCCGGCAAGCCCTTGGCGCGGATCTCGGCCTCGGTGTCCACCAGCGCGCGGATTTCGCCGAGGAACCACTTGTCGATGCGGCAACTCTCATGGATCTCCTGATCGGTGAAGCCCAGCCGCATGGCTTGCGCCACCATCAGGAGCCGGTCGGGCGTCGGCGTGCCGAGCGCGGCGCGAATCGCGCTCTTGTCGTCGCCGAGCGCGAGTCCGTCGATCTCGATCTCGTCGAGGCCGGAGAGTCCGGTCTCCATCGAACGCAGCGCCTTCTGCAGCGACTCGCGAAACGTGCGGCCGATGGCCATGGCCTCGCCTACCGACTTCATCGAGGTGGTCAGCACGTGGTCGGCGCCGGGGAACTTCTCGAAGGCGAAGCGCGGGATTTTCGTCACCACGTAGTCGATGCTGGGCTCGAACGAGGCCGGGGTGGCGCCGCCGGTGATGTCGTTGGCGATCTCGTCGAGCGTGTAGCCGACCGCCAGCCGCGCCGCGACCTTGGCGATCGGAAAGCCCGTGGCCTTCGACGCCAGCGCCGAGGAGCGCGACACCCGCGGGTTCATCTCGATGATCATGAGGCGGCCGGTCTCCGGCTCCACCGCGAACTGCACGTTGGAACCGCCGGTCTCGACCCCGATCTCGCGCAACACCGCGATCGAGGCGTCGCGCATCACCTGGTATTCCTTGTCGGTGAGCGTGAGGGCGGGAGCCACCGTGATCGAGTCGCCGGTGTGCACGCCCATCGGGTCGATGTTCTCGATCGAGCAGACGATGATGCAATTGTCCTTCTTGTCGCGCACCACCTCCATCTCGAATTCCTTCCAGCCGATCACCGATTGCTCGATCAGGACTTCGCTGGTGGGCGAGGCGTCGATGCCGCGCTCGACGATGTCGAGGAATTCGTCGCGGTTATAGGCGATGCCGCCGCCGGTGCCGCCGAGCGTGAAACTGGGGCGGATGATCGCCGGCAGCCCGATATCGTCGAGCGCCTTCAAGGCGTCGGGCAGGTTCTTCACCTGGTGCGAACGCGGGGTCTCCAGGCCGATCTTCTTCATCGCCTCGCGGAACAATTCCCGGTCCTCGGCCTTGTCGATGGCCTGCGCCGTGGCGCCGATCAGCTCGACGTTGAATTTGTCGAGCACGCCCATCTTGCGCAGCGACAGCGCCGTGTTGAGCGCGGTCTGGCCGCCCATGGTCGGCAACAGTGCGAAGCCGCCGGGCAGCACGTCGCGCTCTTTTTCGATGATCTTGGCCACGATCTCCGGCGTGATCGGTTCGATATAGGTGGCGTGAGCCAGGTCCGGGTCGGTCATGATCGTCGCCGGATTGGAATTGATCAGGACGATCCGGTAGCCCTCGGCCTTCAACGTCTTGCAGGCCTGGGTCCCGGAATAATCGAACTCGCACGCCTGGCCGATCACAATCGGCCCGGCGCCGATGATCAGGATCGTCTTGATGT
>JAABRB010000387.1 GCA_011391185.1 Betaproteobacteria bacterium | reverse complement strand
GCCGCCGAAGGAAAGGTCCGTGGTCTGCAGGCCGTCGCCGGGCGCCACGACTTTCGGGTACAGCGAGCCATCGCAGGCCGCGGGTCCACGACTGCTGAAAGTCGATACGGCATTGTCGATGTCGACGGAACCGACGCTGACGACCCGCATGTTGTTTGCCGGGCTCAGGCTGCTGGACGGAGCGGGACCAAAGTTTCCGGCGGCAAACACGACTGCAATGTCGGCAGCCCGGAGCGCGTCGATGTCCGCCTGAAATGCCGTGTTGCAGGTGTTTTCGCCGGCGATGTCCCAGGCATTCGTGACCACGTCCGGCGCATCGTCGGTACTCGGGTTGCCGTCAGGATCGAGAACCCACTGAAATGCCAGGTGGATTGCACTCTCGGTCGCGACGCCGGAATCGTCGAAGATCTTTGCGGCAATCCATCGTGCCGCCGGCGCGACGCCGATCGCGGTACCGCCCGCCTCACCGCCGACGACCAGTCCCATCGCCTGCGTGCCGTGCCCGAGTCGGTCGTAAGGCGCTGCGTGCTGGCCGTAGGGGTCGTACCAGCTGTTCGTCCCACCGCGATAGGACGTCGCCAGGTCCGGGTGCGCGACGTCGACGCCGCTGTCGAGCATCGCGACCACCGCTCCGCGGCCGTCGAAGCCCTGCGCCCAGAGCTGCGGCGCGCCAAGTGCCGCGACATTCCACTCGGGTGGCGCGAGCATTGCCGCCATCGGGAGCGGCGCGGCGACGACCTGGTCGAGCCGGACCTGCGCGATGGCCGGGTTCGCCATCAGCTCCCAGACCAGTTCGCGACTGCCACGCAACGCGATGGAATTGGAAAGCCACAGGTCGCGCACGTCCCGCGCCCCGTTCTCGCGCGCATACCTGACGATGGGTGCGCCATGCTCAGCGGCGGATTGGTGTAGCCGGCGGAGCATGTCCCGCCGCAATCCGCTGCGCGCATCGCGCATGCGATCGGGATCGTCGCCACCCTGGTCAGCGCGCAGCTTGCGAAAGCTGCGCGGGCGGTAGCCGTCGCGATAGGTCACGATGACCGCAATCTCATCCGCCGGACCGGCTGCGTCCAGCTCTGCCTGCAGGTCGCTTGCATTCGTCGCCGACCCGGCGCGGGTTGCGAGCAGGCCCGCCGCGAGCAGCGCGACCGGCAGCCACGGGCCGCGCGTCCCGCCACGAATCGTGGACGTCAGCAGGCCCGCCGCATTTGGCTCGTTCGCGGCAGGCCCTGTACATGCATCCGACAATGTCATCGTGGCTCCGGCGCTAGGCTATTCCACGGTCAGATTGGTCACGGTAATATCGCCCAGTTGCGCTGTCACCTGGCTCCCCGGGTGGAGCCCGGCAGTGTTGGTGAACATCACGAAATAGAGATGGTCCGGCCGCTGATTGGCCTGGGTCTGGCGCAATGGCCCCAGCTTGGCCGTCATCGGCACACCCATCTTGAGCCCGCTTGCCTGGTCGATGAGCACCGGCCTGACACCGGGCCCGAGCATTTCATTCGCGCGCACCGGATCCAGCACGCGGTAGCGCAGGTCGACATAGTGTCCGGCCGCCGTGATGCGCACCGATTCGATGGAGATCGGCGCCGATTCGCCGGCGCGGATTCCCCCTGCGGCCGTGCACGCCGTGAGCGTTGCGATCGCGACCATTGCCGTGGCGAGACCGCCTGCTCTCGCGCAGCGCCTGTCCGTCCGTGGAGCCTGCTGCATCAATTGTTCCGTCCTGGGGTCAGTTGACCTGGATGTGTCCGAGCTGACCGCCGTTGGTGCCGCGGCCGTTCACCAGGCCGAGACGCCGGTCGTAGATCGGGTAGCTGCCCGCACCGCCTGGTACGAACAGCAGGTCGAGCGCTTTTCCGGCCGGCAGCAGCGTGTTGTATTGCAGGCGACTGACCGGGACCGCGTGACCGTCCTCGGCCACGATCCCGAAATAGCCACCGAGCAGTTGCGGCGCGCGGTTCTGCAACCCGGCATTGACCACGCGCAACAGCAGCCGGTCACCGGCCGTGGCCGTCGCGAGATCCGCGGCGCTCACGACGAACGGCTCGCCGTTCAGCAGGAAGAATGTCGGCCGGTATCCGCCCACCGTCAGGTTGGCGGCCTTGGGCACCGGGTCGTGCAGGGCGGGATCGATCTCGCTGAACACGACCACCGTCGACTGGGTGTAAGGCACGCCGTCGTAAGCGCAGGGCGACGGCAAGCAGGAAGCAGCGGGCGCGTCGTGAACCATCGCGCCGTACAGGCCCATCTGCACCTGCAACTGCACGTGCGAGGCGCTCTGGTAGAGATAGGTGCCTGGCCGCAGGTTGCTCCAGGTGTAATCCTGCAGCCCGCCGACAGGCGTCGCCTCCAGGTCGAAAGCGCCAATGCGCGTGCGCGTCGCCCCATCGGTGAAGGTCTGTGGCGTCATGACTTTCGTCTGGCCCGGGATCATGACCGAGGTGGCTTCACCGAGCATGTTCTGCAGGTGAATGGTCAGCGTCGGGTCGCTTTCCAGCACCGTGATCTGCGGGCCCGGCGAGGATGGCGCGCCACAGGTCGTGAATGTCGGGTCACAGGAACTGTAGCCCCACATCGTGACGCCTTGCGTAGTGGCGCCGGTGGCGTCCGTCGGCAGCGCCTTGGTAAAGCTTTCGGCGCGCAGGTACACGTCCAACGCCTGAGCCGCCGGCGCGCCGATGGTCGCCGCCAGACTGGCCGCGATGGCGCTGATGAAGATGCGATGCCTGTTGTTCATGGCCTTTGTCCTCGACGCGGCTTACGGGGCACAGGAGCCGGTGTTGAAGGTTCCGTCGTCGCAGATGTTGTCCGGGTCACCGGCAGGAGGCTCCTGCTCGAGAATGAACATGGTCATCATGCCGCCCGGGAAGATGTCGTCATTGGTGAGCTCGCGCTCGGTGTGCGAGTGCCACATGAAGGTATAGCCGGCGCCGGGATTGAGACCGCCCTGCAGCGGCGGGATCGGTGCCGCGGTGCCGAGGTAGGGACCACCGCTCCAGAATCCGCCGAAGGTCAGCGACTGCTGCTCCGGCAGCGCGACCGGGAAGCTGCGAGCGCCCAGGGCATCGGTGAATTGATGGCAATGGCTCGCCGGATCCTCACCCGGCAAGCGCGTTGTCTCGTCGCAGGTGCCGACTCCCGCGGTGTGCCCGGGCTGGCTGCCGTATATGTCCCAATTGAGGCCCTTGCCCGTCCACGTGAAGACCGCGTCGTAGGTGCCACCCGGCACGATCTGGATCGTGAAATTGGATATCGACTGGTCGGGCAACCAGGCCTGCGTGACGCCGGCGACCTTGCTGGGCGGTGAAAGCGTCGCGGGATCGAACTCGGGGATTCCGTTGTAGTCCGGATACCCGGCCTGCGCGCCCGGGGTGCTCTCGAGCACCTGGCCGTCGCGCGCGATCAGCCAGGCATTGTTCCCGTGATGGTGGAAGGGATGCAGGTCGCGGCCGGCGCCGATGATTCGCATCAACACGCGCTCGCCGGCATGCGCCCGCGCGATTGCGTTGTATGGCTGATTCGGCATCCAGTTCACGGTGCGTTGCAGCATCGTGTCGGGGGCGTTGCGGCCGTTCATGAACCAAAGGGTGGCCAGGAACCCGGCCGGATCGATCGCGGCGCCCGCCACCGCGTCCAGCGCCGGGTCGTCGAAGCCCGTGTAGCCGCCTTCCGCAAATGCCTGCTGGCGCGTGTCCACCGCTTCGTGCGCCGCCCGGTCCATTTCGCTCAGAAAGAACAGGAACTCGCGATCGAAGTGCGTCGGCTGGTAGCCGGGTGTCGAGCCCAGCGGAGTACCGTACGCCGTCCGCGCGGGGTGGGCTTCGTGT
>JAABRB010000386.1 GCA_011391185.1 Betaproteobacteria bacterium | reverse complement strand
AGCGACCGCTCGGCCGGGCTGCTCGCCGGCCAGTTTGCCAAGCGGTGCGACACGACCCGGGTGATCCTGTTCAACGGCAACTACGGCCAGCATCTTGCGATCATGGCGGGCTTCATGCACACGCGCGGCGATCGCATCGTGACGCTCGATGCCGATTTGCAAAACCCTCCGGAGGAGATCGGCAAGCTGCTCGCGAAGATGGACGAAGGCCACGATTACGTCGGCACGATCCGCCGGATGCGCCAGGACACCGCGTTCCGCCGCTGGGCCTCGCGCACCATGAACTGGGTGCGCGAGCGCATCACCCGCATCCGCATGACCGACCAGGGCTGCATGTTGCGCGCCTACAGCCGCCAGATCGTCGACACGATCAACGGTTGCCGCGAGATGAACACCTTCATCCCGGCGCTCGCCTACACGTTTGCGCAACGCCCTGCCGAGGTCGAAGTCGGACACGAGGAGCGGATGGCGGGCGAGACGAAGTACTCGCTGTACAAGCTGATCCGGCTCAATTTCGACCTCGTGACCGGCTTCTCGGTCGTGCCGCTGCAGGCGTTCTCGCTCGCCGGCATCGCGATCTCGATCGGCTCGCTCGTGTTCGTCGTCATCCTGGCGATCCGGCGCCTGATCGTCGGCCCGGAGGCGGAGGGGCTGTTTACGCTATTCGGAATCGCTTTTTTCCTGATCGGCATGGCGCTGTTCGGGATCGGGCTCCTCGGCGAATATGTCGGCCGGATTTACGAGCAGGTTCGCCAGCGGCCGCGCTACCTGATCGAGGCCGTGCTGGAGCAGGTCGATGAAGAGCGCGTCGCCGACGACTTGCGGGCGCGCCGGATTGTCTGACGCGTTGCGCACCGGTGGCTCACGGCCGAGCGCCGTCGTATTCGGCTACCACAACGTCGGGGTGCGATGCCTGGCCGTGTTGCTGGCCCATGGCGTACGGGTCCTGGCCGTGGTCACGCACGAAGACGCCTCCGGGGAGACAATCTGGTTCGACAGCATGGCGCGGAACGCCGCCCTGTACGACCTCCCGGTGCTCACGCCGCCCGATCCGAACACGCCCGAGTTGCTCGATCGCATAAGTGGGCTCGCGCCCGACTACCTGTTTTCCTTCTACTACCGCTCCATGCTCGATCCCGCGTTGCTCGGACTCGCCCGCCATGGGGCGTTCAACATGCACGGCTCGCTGCTACCGAGGTATCGCGGGCGCGCCCCGGTGAACTGGGCCGTCCTGCACGGGGAGCGGGAGACCGGCGCGACGCTGCACGAGATGGTGGAGAAACCCGATGCCGGCCGGATCGTCGACCAGCAGTCGGTGCCGATCCTGCCGAACGATACGGCGCGCGACGTCTTCGACAAAGTGACCGTCGCAGCCGAGACGGTGCTTGACCGCAGCCTCCCCGCGCTGCTTGCCGGCAACGCCAGGCTCACGCCGCAGGACCTCGCCGCCGGGAGCTATTTTGGTGGGCGGCGGCCGGCGGACGGACGGATCGACTGGACCCGCACGGCCCGCGAAATCCACAACCTGATTCGCGCGGTCGCCCCACCCTATCCGGGCGCATTCTGTTCACTGATCGGCATGGAGCTTCGGGTCCTCCGTACGCTCGACCTCGGCGAGCGCGCCACGCGCGTCGGGGAACCGGCGCTTCAGATTCATGCCGGCAACCTCGATCTCCGCTGCGTGGACGGCGGCTTGTTACGTGTCGCCTGCGCCGAGATCGACGGAAAACCCCTTACCACTGAAACTTTCCGGACGCGCTTCGGCACCGAATCCGTGGCGCTCGGCAACCCATCGACAGGCCAATGAAGAAAATCCTCATCCTCGGCGTCAACGGATTCATCGGACACCATCTCTCGAAGCGCATCATCGCGACCACGCCGTGGGAGGTGTACGGCATGGACATGAGCAACGAGCGCATCACGGACCTTCTCGAGGAGAAGCGTTTTCACTTTTTCGAGGGCGACATCACCATCAACAAGGAGTGGATGGAGTACCACATCCGGAAATGCGATACCGTGTTGCCGCTGGTCGCCATCGCGACACCGGCCACCTACGTCAAGGAGCCGCTGCGGGTGTTCGAGCTCGACTTCGAGGCAAACCTGCCGATCGTTCGCGCCTGCGTGAAGCATCGCATACGGCTCATCTTTCCCTCGACCTCGGAGGTCTACGGAATGTCGCGCGACCGCGAGTTCGATTCCGAGACGTCGGAGCTCGTGCTGGGTCCGATCAACAAGCCCCGCTGGATCTACTCGTGCGCGAAGCAGCTGATGGACCGGGTGATCTGGGCCTACGGCATGGAGCAACAGCTCGACTTCACGCTGTTTCGCCCGTTCAACTGGATCGGCCCGGGCCTCGACTCCATCAATACGGCGAAGGAAGGCAGCTCACGCGTCATCACGCAGTTTCTCGGCCACATCGTCCGCGGCGAGCCGATCAAGCTCGTCGACGGCGGCCAGCAGAAGCGCACATTCACATATATCGACGACGGCATCGACGCCCTTCTGAAGATCATCCAGAATCCCCGTGGCGTCGCGGCCGGGAAAATCTACAACATCGGCAACCCGAAGAACAATCTATCGGTGCGCCGGCTCGCAGAGCTCATGCTGAAAAAGGCGCTGACGTACGACGAATACCGCTCACACGCGAAACGGGTCCGACTCGTGAAGGTGGCGGCGGAGGCATACTACGGAAAGGGCTATCAGGACGTTCAGAACCGCGTGCCCCACATCGCGAATACGCGCAGGGAGTTGCGCTGGACGCCCCGAGTCACCATGAACGACGCGCTCGATCGCATATTCGAAGCCTACCGGGACCACGTCGGCGACGCGCGACGGCTCGTCGAGTGAAGCTCGCGCTGAAGATCGACGTCGACACCTACCGGGGCACGCGGGACGGTGTGCCCCGGCTGGTCGAGCTTCTCCGGAAGCACGAGGCTGGCGCAACGTTTCTTTTCAGCCTCGGGCCCGACCACACGGGACGCGCGATCAAGCGGGTTTTCAGGCCGGGCTTTCTTGGCAAGGTCAGGCGCACTTCGGTGCTCTCTCACTACGGATTCATCACGCTGCTCTACGGCACGCTCCTGCCCGGGCCGGACATCGGCGTACGGTGCGCCGATATTCTGCGGGGCGTACGCGACGCCGGGTTCGAGTGCGGCATCCATTGCTGGGATCACGTGAAATGGCAGGACGGCGTCGGGCGCGCGAGCGCAGAATGGACCGAGCGTCAGATGCGGCTCGCCCGCGAGCGGTTCGAGGCGGTGTTCGGCGAGCCCGCCCGCGTCCACGGTGCGGCCGGCTGGCAGATGAACTGGACGGCCTATCGCCTCACGCAACGGCTCGGATTCGACTACGCATCCGACACGCGCGGCGACGAGCCGTTCATTCCGATGCACCGCGCGGAAATCGTTGCGTGCCCGCAGATTCCAACCACGCTTCCGACGCTGGACGAATTGATCGGCCGCGACGGAGTCACCGCGGACAACGTGGCGGAGCGCCTCCTCGAGACGACCCAGACCCCGCCGCCTTCAGGCCATGTCTTCACGCTGCACGCCGAGCTCGAGGGCGGAAAGCTCGCGCCGACCTTCGAGCGGCTGCTTGCGGGCTGGCGGGCACAGGGGTATGAGCTCGTCCCGGTGCGCACGCTCTATGAATCGCTCGATCCGCGCCGGCTCCCGCGCTGCAATGTCGCCGAGGACAGTGTGCCCGGACGCTCGGGAACGCTCGCCACGCAAGGCGCGCCCTTCCTCTCGTGACCTCGACCTCTTTCGCGCCCGACGGATGCCCCGAGCACTTGCGTTCACGAAGAAACTTATCAACAATCCTCGAAGATC
>JAABRB010000385.1 GCA_011391185.1 Betaproteobacteria bacterium | reverse complement strand
GCCTTCGTGGCGGCGCATCACATCGTGCGCTTTCTGCTGATCGGACTGTTGCTGCCGTTCGCGGCCAGGCTCCTGTTCGGCCCGGCGCCGGTGCCGAGCGACCCGGCCGGCTAAAAACGAAGCGGCCGGCCGAGGCCGGCCGCTAAATGGGAATTCTGCAAGACGTTCAGGCGACGGACAGCGTCGCGCCGTTCGTCTTACTTCTTATCCTTCTTGTCCTTCTTGTCTTTCTTCTTTTTATCCTTCTTGTCCTTCTTGCCCTTGTCCTTGTCCTGCACGAGCTGGAGGGTCGAGATTCCATCGGTCGGCGGCGTAAAGATGGCCGACACGAGGACGGTCGATCCGAGCAAGGCAGTAGCTGCAATCAGCGCGGTAAGCTTCTTCATGGGGCCCCCATTTTTTGTTTCTGGTTTCCGACAGGTGTGGCCGGTTTTCGATGCATGCCTTGAGCGCCGATGCGCATGCCCGGACACTTGGGAAATCTTATACCTTCCCTTTAGGTTTGGGAGTCCGCTCGGGGGCCCTGCCGGGGCGGAAAAGTGAAATTCCGCGCCTGTGCCCGAGCGGCCACAGGCCCATCGGCATGCGGTTTCGCGTGCTTGTGCGGTCCTTTGGTACCGCTGCTACCGCCACGGCGGCTCGCCTGTCGGGCTGCAGGCAACCCGCGGATTAAGAGAATCTCCAAGAAATTGCGCCTAGATTGGCTCCGGCACACATCATGAACCGCTCAAAACTGCTTGAATTACCGGCCTCCGGCGCGTTGGCATGCTAGAAGCCGAGGCAAGGGCCTCCGAATTGCTCATTGCCGCGGCACCTCGTTCGCGCGAAAGAGGCCGGCCGCAGGATGGGGTCTCGATTCGACGGCAGTAGCTACAATAACGGTCCTGCCGCACGGCTGGGGAGCCTGCCAAGGAGCTTTAGAGAATGAGTGCCGGCACGACGACGCTGGACCGCAATGATCGGGAGGCGTCGGAAACCGGGGGCAAGGCAGGGCGCGGAGTCGGGGTTCCACCCACCGACATCCGCAACCCGCACTATTTCCACAAGGTCGTCGATTGCCAATGGGCCTGCCCGGCGCACACGCCGGTGCCGGAATACATCCGCCTGATCGCTGCCGGCCGCTACACCGACGCCTACATGGTGAACTGGCATTCGAACGTGTTTCCCGGGATTTTGGGGCGCACGTGCGATCGCCCGTGCGAGCCCGCGTGCCGGCGCGTGCGGGTCGAGGCCGAGCCGGTGGCGATCTGCCGCCTGAAGCGCGTCGCCGCCGACAACAAGGACGACGTGCGCGGGCTCATGCCGGCACGGCCGGAGAAGAAGAACGGCAAGCGCATCGCACTCATCGGATGCGGACCAGCGTCGTTGACGGTGGTGCGGGATCTCGCGCCGCTCGGCTATGACATCGTCATCTTCGATCAGGACAAGGGCTCGGGCGGCATGATCCGCTCGCAAATTCCGCGCTTCCGCCTGCCCGAGGAAACGATCGACGAGGAGTGCAACTACATCCTCGATCGCGGTTTCATCGAGCTCAAACTCGGCCACCGCATCGACAGTATGAAGAAGCTGCTCGCGGAGGATTTCGACGCGGTGTTCGTCGGCTCGGGTGCGCCGCGCGGGCGTGAGCTTGAAATCCCCGGCCGCAAGGAAGCGGCCGCGCACATTCATCTCGGCATCGATTGGCTTTCAAGCGTCTCGTTCGGCCACATCCACGCCATCGGCAAGCGCGTCATCGTGCTCGGCGGCGGCAACACGGCGATGGATTGCTGCCGCACCGCGCGCCGCCTCGGCGGCGAAGACGTGAAGGTGGTGGTGCGCTCGGGCTTCGCCGAGATGAAGGCGTCCTCGTGGGAAAAAGAGGACGCGATGCACGAGGGCATTCCGATCTTCAATTATCTGATGCCGAAATCCTTTACTCACGAGAACGGCCGCCTCACCGGCGTCATGTTCGAGAAGGTCAAGGCCGAGAAGGACGCCAAAGGCCGGCGTCAACTGGTGCCGACGGGGGAGCCCGACGAGCATATTCCTTGCGACGACGTACTTGTGGCGGTCGGCCAGGAGAACGCATTTCCCTGGATCGAGCGCGATGCCGGCATCGAGTTCGACCAATGGAACATGCCCAAGGTCGACGAGAAGACCATGCAGTCGACCAACCCGAAGATTTTCTTCGGCGGCGACGCGGCGTTCGGTCCGAAGAACATCATCTGGGCGGTGGCGCACGGCCACGACGCGGCGATCTCTATCGACAAGTTTTGCCACGGCGAAGACGTGCACAAGCGCCCGTCGCCGCTGGTGAACTTGCAAAGCCAGAAGATGGGCATCCACGAGTGGAGCTACGACAACGATGTTTCCAACGATAAGCGCTTTCGCGTTCCGCTGCGCGACCAGGCGATCACGCTGAAGAACATCAAGGTCGAGGTCGAACTCGGGTTTGATCGGGCGCTTGGCTACAAGGAAACGCAGCGCTGCCTGAACTGCGACGTGCAGACGGTGTTCACGCGCGGTCTGTGCATCGAGTGCGACGCCTGCGTCGATATCTGTCCGATGGACTGCATTACCTTCACAATGAACGGCCCGGAGGCTGAGCTGCGTACGCGGCTGATGGCGCCGGCGGAGGATCTGACGCAGGATTTATATGTCTCCGATACGCTCAAGACCGGCCGCGTGATGGTGAAGGACGAAGACATGTGCCTGCACTGCGGCCTGTGCGCCGAGCGCTGCCCGACCGGAGCGTGGGACATGCAGAAGTTCCTGCTCGACATGGCAAAAGCGACGGAGGTTTCCGCATGCCGCCGCGCCTAGAGCGGGAGAACGACTTCGTCGTTCTGTTCGCCAACGTCAACGGCTCGGGCTCGGCGAGCGCGAATCGCACGTTCGCGCGCTCGATCATGCGCATGGGCGTGCCGATCGGCTCGCGCAACATCTTCCCGTCCAACATCCAGGGCCTGCCGACCTGGTACGAGGTTCGTGTCAGCGAAGCCGGCCACCTCGGCCGCCGCGGCGGCACCGATCTCATGGTCGCGATGAATCCGCAGACCTGGGACAAGGACGTGGCCGGCATCGAGCCCGGCGGATACCTGTTCTACGACTCGACGAAACCGTTGCCGCCGTCGAAGTTCCGCGGCGACATCAACGTGATCGGCATGCCGCTCACCGAGATCTGCAACAAGCAGTACTCGGATCCGCGCCAGCGGCAGCTGTTCAAGAATATCATGTACGTGGGGGCGCTTTCGCAATTGCTCGAAATAGAGCCCGAGGTGATCGAGACGCTGATCCGCGAGCAATACAAGGGCAAGGATAAGCTGATCGCGCCGAATCTCGAGGCGTTCCATATCGGCCGCGATTATGCGAAGAAGAATCTGCCCGGTGCGCTCGGGCTCAAAGTGAAGCGCGCCGACAAGGTGCGCGACCAGATTTACATCGAGGGCAATGCCGCGGCGGCGCTCGGCTGCGTCTATGGCGGGGCCACGGTCGCGGCCTGGTATCCGATCACGCCCTCGACCTCCATGGCCGAAGCGTTCGCGAGTTATTGCCGGCGTTTCCGCGCCGACGCCGAGGGCAACAGCAAGTATGCGATCGTACAGGCCGAGGATGAGCTGGCCGCGATCGGCATGGTAATCGGCGCGGCCTGGAACGGCGCGCGTGCGTTTACCGCCACTTCCGGTCCCGGCATCTCGCTGATGCAGGAATTCATCGGGCTGGCGTATTTCGCCGAAATTCCGGCGGTGATCTTCGACGTGCAGCGCGGCGGGCCTTCGACCGGCATGCCGACGCGCACGCAGCAGTCGGACCTCTTGATCGCCGCCTATGCTTCGCATGGCGATACGCGGCACGT
>JAABRB010000384.1 GCA_011391185.1 Betaproteobacteria bacterium | reverse complement strand
CGAAGCGCATTGCCGCAGCCAGCCTCGTGCGCACCGGGCAGGCGCTGTCGCTCGCGCGCGACCTCAACACGCTGCAGTCACCGAACAATCCGTCGCCGGTGCGGCACACGATGTGCTACCAGGCGCACTACCCGATCGGGGCGGTGGACGCGCTGACCCTCGACATGCACGGGTTCGCGCTGACGCACCTGGACGCCGTCGCCCACGTTTACCGCGATCAGGACATCTACAACCGCCGCAAGGCCGCGGACGTCGCGCTGGCGAGCGGCCTGACCTTCGGCGACATGCTGGCGCAG
>JAABRB010000383.1 GCA_011391185.1 Betaproteobacteria bacterium | reverse complement strand
GGCATCTTCACGCGCGGCGTGCTGCTCGATGTCTGCGCCGCGCGCGGCGTGCCCTGGCTCGCGCCGGACGAGGGCGTATACGCCGCCGACCTCGATGCCGCGGAGAAAAGGCAGGGAATTCGCGTGGAGGCGGGTGATTGCATCTTCGTCTATACCGGCCTGCAGAAGCGCGAGGTGGCGGAGGGGCCCGAGAACCTGGGCCAGCGCGTCGGCATCATGCCGGATGCGATCCGCTGGATGCACCGGCGCGATGTCGCCGTCTACTCCGGCGACTGCGTGGACGCGTTCCCGAATCCCTACGGCCCGCGCTACGTGATCTATTTCCACGCGATCACACTGGCGGCGATGGGGTTGATCCTGCTCGACATCCCGGCGCTCGAGCCGCTCGTGGAACTTTGCGCCGAACTGGGCCGCAGCGATTTCCTGGTGACGATGGCGCCGCTTCGGATCAAGGGCGGCACCGGCTCGCCCGTGAATCCCATCGCCATCTTCTGAGGAGCCTCCGAATGTACGCACCCGACACTTACCTGATGGCCCTCGTGCTGATGCTCACCTCGATGGTGTTCTGGGGGTCATGGCCGAATTTCCTGAAGGGGACAGCCGGGTGGCGGCTCGAATATTTCTACATCGACTTTTCGATCGGTTTCCTGCTCACCGCGGTCGTGCTGGGCCAGACGCTCGGCTCGGGCGGCGGCGAGCCCGATCACCTGGCGCGCATTCTCCAGTCCGGCCAGCGCGAGGTCCTGTTCGCCGCCGTCGGCGGCTTCATCTGGAACCTCGGCAACCTGCTGCTGCTGAACAGCATCATGATCGCGGGCCTCGCGGTGGCGTTTCCGATCGCGGCGATTCCGGCAGGGGTGCTCGGCATCGGCGTCAGCTACTGGCTGCAGCCGGTCGGCAATCCGCTGGTCCTGGGAACGAGCGTGGTTCTGCTGCTGGCGGCGGCACAGACGACCGCGGCCGCGTACCGGCGTCTCGGCGGCGACGTCGCGCCGAACAAGGGCCTGGGCATCGCCACCGCCCTCATTTCCGGCCTGCTGATCGGGTTCTTTCCGCCGTTCGTGACCGCGGCCATCACCGGCGATGCCCCGCTCGACGCCTACACCGTCTCGACCCTGTTCACCGCCGGCGCCTTCGTCGCGACCTTTGTCGCAATTCCCGTCCTGCTTCGCAGGCCGCTGATCGGCGAGGCGGGCCGGATGGGCGGATACCTGCAGGGCCGCGCGGGCTGGCATCTGCTCGGGTTCCTGGCGGGCGCGGTCTGGTGCAGCGGCACTGTCTTCAATTTCATCGCGGCCGGGATGGTGGGCATCGCGATCAGCGTCGGTATCGGCGGCGGCGGACCGATGGTGGGCGCGCTGTGGGGCGTCTTCCTGTGGCACGAGTTCGCCAAGGGCTCGTCCGGCGCCAAGGCCCTGATCGCGACGGCGATGGCGCTTTACATTGCCGGCGTGGCCGCGATGTCGATCGCCTATACGCTGCGGTGAAGGTCTACTGCACACCGGGCGGCGTGACGGTCAGCGAGGACCAGCGGTGGTTCCATGCGCGCGATTTCAGTTTCGACCGGCTGTTCACGACGGAGCGGCCGCTCGACTGGCTGCGCTCGCGCCTCGAGCCCGGTCCGCGCCCCGACGCCGCGGGCGCGCTGCTGCCGCCGATCGAGAGCCAGGAAGTGTGGGCCGCGGGCGTGACCTACCTGAAGAGCCGCGAGGCGCGGATGGAGGAATCGGGACACGGGGCGGACATCTACGAGCGGGTCTACGACGCCGAGCGGCCGGAACTCTTCTTCAAGGCGACGCCGCACCGCGTTGTCGGCGACGGCGGCGAGGTCCGGATCCGCGGCGACTCGTCCTGGAACGTGCCGGAGGCGGAGCTGGCGCTCGCCGTGAACCGGGCCGGCCGCATCTTTGGTTACACGATCGGCAACGACATGAGCTCGCGCAGCATCGAGGGCGAAAACCCGCTCTACCTGCCGCAGGCGAAGATCCACGACGGCTGCTGCGCCCTCGGACCGGCGCTGGTCCTGGCGGATTCGCCGCCCGCGGCCTCGACCGGGATCGCGCTCGGCATCCGGCGCGGCGGCCGCGAGGTGTTTCGCGGCTCGACGACGCTGGCGCACATGAAGCGCTCACCGGCGGAGCTGGTCTCCTGGCTCTTGCGCGACAATTCCTTCCCGGCCGGCTGCTACCTGCTGACCGGCACCGGCATCGTGCCAAACAGCGGCTTCACGCTCGCGCCGGGCGACGAGATCGAGATTACGATGGAACCGGCCGGCACGCTCCGCAACCGGGTCGTGCGGGGATCCACGGGCCAATGACGAGGCCGGCATGCTGACGAGCCAGGTACGCGGCGACACCACGCCGCTGCTGATCGAGGAAACCATCGGCGCCATGCTCGACCGTGCGGTGTCGTGCTGGCCGGATGCCGAGGCGCTGGTCTCGGTCGAGCAGTACATCCGCTGGAGCTTTGCGGAATTCAGCCGGCGCGCAGACGACGTCGCGGCGGGCCTGCTGGCGCTCGGGCTCGTTCGCGGCGACCGGGTCGGCATCTGGGCGCCGAACTGCGCCGAGTGGACGCTGATGCAGTTCGCCACCGCGCGCGTCGGGCTGATCCAGGTCAACGTCAACCCGGCGTACCGGCTCTCGGAACTCGAGTACACGCTGAAGAAAGTCGGCGTGAAGGCGCTGGTCGCGGCGGAGTCGTTCAAGACCAGTGACTACGTCGCGATGATGGAGACGCTGGCGCCCGAGATCGCCGGGAGCAGGCCGGGCGAGCTCGGCGCGGCGAAGCTGCCGGACCTGAAGATCGCCGCCAAGATCGGCGGCGTGCCGCGTCCGGGCTGGCTCCAGTTCGACGCGATCAGCTCGTCCGACCGCGGGCCGTTGCGCAAGGCGGCGGCCGGGGTCGAGTGCCGGCAGCCGATCAACATCCAGTTCACCAGCGGCACCACCGGGCTGCCGAAAGGCGCGACGCTCTCGCACCGGAACATCGTCAACAATGCGTTCTTCGTCGGCGCCAGCATGGGGCTGCGCGCCGGCGACCGGCTGTGCGTGCCGGTGCCGCTCTATCACTGCTTCGGCATGGTCATGTCGAACCTCGCCTGCGTGGTGCACGGCGCGACGATCGTCTATGCGTCAGCCGGCTTCGATCCGCTCGCGGTACTGCGGACGATCCAGGCCGAACGCTGCACCGCGGTGCACGGCGTGCCGACCATGTTCATCGCCGAGCTGCAGCTTCCGCAGTTCGCGGAATTCGACCTGTCGAGCCTGCGCGCCGGGATCATGGCGGGGTCGCCCTGCCCGATCGAGGTCATGCGCCGGGTGGTCGACCGCATGCACATGAACGAAGTCACGATCGCCTACGGCATGACCGAGACGAGCCCGGTTAGCTTCCA
Source organism: Betaproteobacteria bacterium (assembly GCA_011391185.1). The sequence goes on along the minus strand of JAABRB010000383.1, from coordinate 144 downwards.
GAGTTCGCCGCAGGATTCGCTCGAGCGGCGCGTGACTACCGTCGGGCGCATCCAGCCGCACATGGAGGCGAAGGTGGTCGATGCGGAGGGCACGACGGTGCCGCGCGGCACGCCGGGTGAACTCTGCACGCGCGGCTATGCCGT
>JAABRB010000382.1 GCA_011391185.1 Betaproteobacteria bacterium | reverse complement strand
CTTCCGATCTATCAGCGCCGCCCAGTGCGTGACGCCGGACCACGCGAGCACGCCGATTCCGAGGCCGGTCGTGGCGGCGATCACGGTGCCGATTCGCACCATGCGCGGAATGCCCAGTCGCACCACCAGTCGGCTGCTCAGCCAGGCGCCAATGATGCCGCCGATCATCACGACGGCGAAGAGCGCACTGTATTCAACGACCGTGACCCCCGCGCCCTGGACGAGGGCGAAAGCGGAATTAGACACGAAGGCGTAGATCCCGGCCAATGTGCAGAGCGTTGTTGCGATAGGCGAAAGGAACCGCCGATCGGTGAGCAGCGAACCGAAGTTCTCGGCGATGCGCAGCGGATGAATCGACGAGCGGGCGGGCGGCGCCGTCTCCGTCATGCCGAACAGAATGGTGCCGATCAACAGTACCGCTACCAGCGCATGCAGCCAGAAGATCGAGGGCCAACCCTGCCAGGTGAGCAGGGCGGCGGACACGAGCGGACCTGCGATCGGCACGATGCTGAAGACGACGATCATCTGCGCAAGGAGGCGCGCGGCGCGTTCGCGTGCATACAGATCGCGCACGATGCTACGTGCGATGACCGGACCGCTCGACATTCCCACACCCTGGACAAGCCTCAGCGCGGCGATCTCCGCAACCGAGCCGGCTGATGCGCAAGCGATGCTTGCGAGGAGAAAGAGCGTGCAGCCGGCGAGGAGTGCGGGGCGGCGCCCGAATCGGTCGGAGATCGGACCCCACGCGAGCTGCCCGCCGGCGATGCCGAGGAAGAACGTCGTGATGCCCGATTGCACGGCCGCAGGCTCGGCTCCAAGCTGTGTTGCGATCGCCGGCATCGCCACCACGAAGGTGTCCGTGCCGAGCGGCGTGAATGCCAGCAGCATCCCGAGGAGGATGGTGAACCAGACGGAGGACGTGGAAATCGGCATCGGGACGGCGGGACGCGACGCGTTGGCGGCACGCAGGCTCGCGCGAGGGCGGCCGAGTCTAGCATGGGCCGGTTAGAATCCCAGTCGATGTCGTCTTCCCAAGGGCACGAGCGCTTTTTTCGAGATTCCTCATAGATGAGCACACATACCTCCTCCGGCCGGTGGCAGTTCTGGATCGATCGGGGTGGCACGTTCACCGATGTGGTGGCCCGTCGGCCGGACGGTGCGGTGGCGACGCACAAGCTGCTTTCCGAAAACCCCGAGCGCTACGACGACGCGGCGATCGCCGGGATCCGGCATTTTCTCGGCCTGGGCGCTCATGATCCGATCCCGGGCGACGCGATCGAAGCCGTGAAAATGGGGACGACCGTCGCGACCAATGCGCTGCTCGAGCGTAAGGGCGAGCGTACCGTGCTCCTCATCACGCAGGGCCTCGCCGACCAGCTTCGCATCGCTTACCAGAACCGTCCGCGAATCTTCGCGCGGCACATCGTGCTCCCCGAGCTACTGTACGCAAAGGTCATTGAAGTGACCGAGCGGGTCAGCGCGCACGGGGAAGTCCTGGTGCCGCTCGACGCCGAGCAGGCCCGCGGCGCGCTCGAGACCGCGTACGGCGAGGGATTCCGATCCGTCGCGATCGTTTTCATGCACGGTTATCGCTACACGGCGCACGAGGCGCGTGTCGCGGCGATGGCACGCGCTCTCGGGTATCCGCAGGTCTCGGTGTCGCACGAGGTGAGCCCGTTGATGAAGCTCGTCTCCCGTGGCGACACGACGGTGGTCGATGCCTATCTCTCGCCGATCCTGCGCCGCTACGTGGACGGCGTGGCAGCCGAGCTCGACGGCGTGCGGTTGATGTTCATGCAATCGAGCGGCGGCCTGACCGATGCGCGCCGTTTCCAGGGGAAGGATTCGATTCTCTCGGGTCCGGCGGGCGGAATCGTCGGGGCGGTGCGGACGTCGATCGGCGCGGGCTTCGACCGCATCATCGGCTTCGACATGGGCGGGACTTCGACCGATGTCTCGCATTACGCGGGCGAGTTCGAGCGCGCGTTCGATACCCTGGTGGCCGGCGTGCGGATGCGCGCACCGATGATGAGCATCCACACGGTTGCGGCCGGCGGAGGATCCATCCTGCATTTCGACGGCGCACGCTATCGCGTCGGCCCGGACTCGGCGGGGGCAAACCCGGGTCCGGCATGCTATCGGCGCGGCGGGCCGCTGGCGGTCACCGACGCCAACGTGATGCTGGGGAAGATCCAGCCGCCGTTCTTCCCGGCGGTGTTCGGGCGCGATGGCGGTCAGCCTGTCGACGCCGAGTCGGTGCGCTTGAAATTCGTCGAATTGGCGGAGGAGATCGCGCGGGTGAGCGGTGATCGGCGCACGCCGGAGCAGGTGGCCGAGGGGTTCATCAACATCGCGGTCGGCAACATGGCCAACGCGATCAAGCAGATCTCCGTGCAGCGTGGTCATGACGTCACCGAGTACACGTTGTGCTGTTTTGGCGGGGCAGCGGGCCAGCATGCATGCCTCGTTGCCGATGCGCTCGGCATGACGCGCGTCTTCATCCACCCGTTCGCCGGCGTGCTTTCCGCGTACGGGATGGGGTTGGCGGACATCGCGGCGCTGCGCGAGCAGTCGGTCGAACTGCGGCTGGAGGCCGGCAACGTCGCCGCCATCGCCGCGACGCTCGATGCGCTCGCCGATATCGTGCATGCGGAGGTCATGGCGCAGGGAGTGCCGGCGGCGCGGGTCCAGGTGATGAGGCGTGTTCATCTGCGTTACGACGGGACCGACACCGCGCTACCGGTCGGTTTCCGCTCCCTGGCGGGCATGCTGGCGGAGTTCGAGTTCGCGTATCAGAAGCAGTTCAGCTTCCTGATGACCGGTCGTACGCTGATTGCCGAAGCAGTATCCGTCGAGGCGATCGGCATGTCCGATGCACCGGCCGAGCCGGTGGTTCCGGCCGGATCACGGCAGGGGACAGCAGAATCCGCCGCGACGGTGGAGATGTTCTCGGCCGGGCACTGGCACTGCACGCCGGTGTATCGGCGCGAGGCCCTGCAGCCCGGCGACCGCATTGACGGCCCCGCCATCATCGCCGAAGCCAATGCAACGACCGTCATCGAACCGGGCTGGCAGGCGGAGGTGACGCGCCAGGATCACATCGTGTTGATGCGAATCGCGGCGCGTCCCACGCGGGTTGCCATGGGGACGCAGGTCGATCCGGTGATGCTCGAAATCTTCAACAATCTCTACATGTCGATTGCGGAGCAGATGGGCGTGCGCCTCGCGAACACTGCATACTCGGTGAACATCAAGGAGCGGCTCGATTTTTCCTGTGCGCTGTTCGACGGGACGGGCAACCTGATTGCCAACGCCCCGCACATGCCGGTGCATCTCGGATCGATGGGGGAGTCGATCAAGACGGTGATTCGCGAGAATGCGGGGACCATGCGGCCGGGCGACGTGTACGTGCTGAACGCCCCCTACAACGGGGGGACGCATCTCCCCGACGTGACGGTGATCACGCCAGTATTCGATGCCGTTGGCGGCAGGATCCTTTTCTACGTCGGTTCGCGAGGCCATCACGCCGACATCGGGGGGATCACTCCGGGGTCGATGCCGCCGGATTCGCGCACGGTGGAGGATGAAGGCGTTCTCATCGACAACTTCAAGCTGGTCGAAGCCGGTCGCTTGCGCGAAGCCGAGACCATCGAGCTGCTTTCTTCGGGTCGATATCCGGCCCGTAACGTGGCGCAGAATCTTGCCGACCTGCGTGCGCAGATCGCTGCGAACGAGAAGGGCACGCAGGAGCTACGCAAAATGGTCGAACACTTCGGCCTCGACGTCGTGAATGCCTACATGGGACACGTCCAGGACAACGCCGAGGAAGCGGTGCGCCGGGTGATCGACGTGCTGAAGGACGGCGAGTTCAGAT
>JAABRB010000381.1 GCA_011391185.1 Betaproteobacteria bacterium | reverse complement strand
CGGTATTTCCGGGCAACCCGGCGCGCGGTCTGGCCAGCGTCTCCGCGATATATGTGCTGCTCGACGGCGCCACGGGCCATCCGATCGCGCTGCTCGATGGCGAGGCTCTGACGCTGCGCCGTACCGGCGCGGCGTCTGCGCTTGCCTCCACATACCTTTCGCGCGCGGATTCACGTGTGCTCGCCGTCGTCGGAACCGGCAAGCTGGCGCCGCACATGGTCCGGGCGCATTGCGCCGTGCGATCGATCGAACGCGTTCTCGTATGGGGACGCCGATCTGCGCGCGCCCACGCACTCGCAGCGGAGCTGCTCGGGCAGGGATTCCCGGCGGAAGCCATCGGCGACCTCGATGCCGCAATCGCAGACGCCGACATCCTGACGTGCGCCACGACCGCGCGGGAGCCGGTCGTTCCGGGAAAACGCGTCCGCGACGGGACGCACGTCGACCTCGTCGGCGGATTCACGCGCGAAATGCGGGAAGTCGACGACACGCTCGTGCAGCGCGCCGAGCTCTACGTCGACACGTTTGCGGGCGCGCTCGCCGAGGCGGGGGACCTGGTCGGGCCGATCGAGCGCGGGGTGCTCACCCGGGATCGGATTCGCGCCGAACTGGCCGACCTGGTCACCGGCCGCGCATCTGGACGCCGCGACGCCCGCGCAATCACGCTGTTCAAATCGGTCGGAACGGCGCTCGAGGATCTCGCGGCGGCGCGCCTCGTCGCGGAGCGGCTCGGCCTTTCGCGGACGGGCGCCTGATTCGCGCCCGTTAGCCGCGCAGCGCGAGGTACGCGACGATCGCGATCACGACGATCACGCCCACGACGATCCAGGTACGGTTGCCTCCGCCGGCTGCGGCCGGGGCGGGTGTGGTGGCCGTAGCCCCCGCTGCCGGGGCAGCGGCCGGCGCCAGATGCTGGTTGAAACGGTTGAAAAAATCACTCGCCATCTTGGCCGCGACACCGTCGATCAGGCGCGAGCCGACCTGCGCAAGCTTGCCACCCACCGTCGCCTTCGCCGAATAGACGAGCTTCGTCCCGGCCCCGTCCGGCGTAAGCACCACGGTTGCGCCCCCCTTGCCGAAACCCGCCGCGCCGCCGGAGCCTTCGAACGCGAGCGCGTAGGAATTCGGTGGATTCAAGTCAGCGAGGAGCAGTTTCCCGTTGAACTTCGCCTTGACCGGCCCAACGGCCGCGGTGAGCGCCACCTTGAACTCCGTGTCCGAGACCCGCTCGATCGTCTCGCAGCCCGGGATGCAGGCCTTGAGCACCTCGGGGTCGTTCAACGCGTCCCACACCTTCTGCTGCGGAACAGGAATCAGGTGTTCACCGGTCATCTCCATTGCAACTCTCCAATGCTTGACGTGCGCGGCGGATTATCGCATCCGGGGGCATGTGCCATGCGCCGCGCACAGGGTATGCCGTCGGGATCCACGCCGCTACGCCGCTACGCCGAAAAGCGCGGCGCGCGCACCGGTGCTGCAGACAGGGTGCGTGCGAGATCGACGAGGCTCTCGATGTTGTGCGCCGGCAGGAACGCATCCACGTGCGGCAGCATCGCGCGCACGCCGGCCGGCCGTGGCTCGAACCCCTCGTAGCGCAACAGTGGATTGAGCCAGACGAGCCGGCGGCAGGACTTGTCCAGCCGTTCCATCTGCTCGCGCAACTCGTGGCCCAGGTCGCGGTCCAGCCCGTCGGTGATCATCAGCACCACTGCGTTCTGTCCGAGCACGCGGCGCGACCATCGCTGGTTGAATTCCTTCAGGCTGGTGCCGATCCGCGTGCCGCCCGACCAGTCCGCGACGGCCTGCGAAACGTGTGTGAGCGCCACATCCACGTCCCGGTGCCGCAGGTGCCGGGTGATATTGGTGAGCCGGGTGCCGAACACGAACGTGGAGACGCGATCGCGGTCGTTGGTGATCGCGTGCAGAAAGTGCAGGAACATCCGCGAGTAGCGGCTCATCGAGCCCGAGATGTCGCAGAGCACGACGAGCGGCGGATGGCGCCGCGTCTGCGAGCGCCGCTCGATCGCGATCAGGTCCGCGCCGGAGCGCAGGCTCGCGCGCAGCGAGGCGCGCATGTCGACGCGCGCGCCGTGCGGGTCGCGCCGGAGGCGGCGGGTGCGCACCATCGGGAGCGGCATGCGTAGCGTGGCAATCAGCTTCTTGGCCTGGGCAAGCTCTTCGTTGGTCATGCTCTCGAAATCGGTCTTCTGCAGCACCTCGCGCTCTGAGACGGTAAATGCCGCATCGATCTCGATCTGCTCGGGCGCCTCGTCATCCGACCCGTTGGCCTGTTTGGCCTCCGGCAGCAGCGCCTCCGCCAGGCGGCTCGGCGGCGGGGGCTCGTCGGGATTCGCGCGTCCGTACACCTGCGGGAGGAGGAGCGCCATCACGCGCTCGAGCATTCGCGGATCGCGCCAGAAGATGTGAAACGCCTGGTCGTAGATCTCGAACTGCTCGCGCTTGTCGAGGAACACGGCGGCGAGCGTCCAGTAGAAGTCGTCGCGCCGCGCGATGCCCGCAACTTCGAGCGCGCGCAACGCGTCGATGACCTTGTTGGGGCCGACCGGCAGCCCCGCCGCGCGCAGCACGCGCGCGAAGTGCATGACGTTTTCGGCCAGTTTTCCGGACATGGACCTACTGCGCGGCGACTTCGGCCTTGACCTCGGACAGGATCCGCGCTGCCTCCGAGCCCTGCACCCGCGCAATGTCGTCCTGGTACTTCAACAGCACGCCGAGCGTGTCATGGATCACCTGCGGGTCGAGGGCGAGCCGGTCGAGCTCGGTGAGGGCGCGGGTCCAGTCGATCGTTTCCGCGACGCCCGGCAGTTTGAAGAGGTCCATGCTGCGCAGCCGTTGCACGAACGCCACGACTTCCTTCGAGAGCTGCTCGGCCGCGCCCGGCGCCTTGCGACGCAGGATCTCGAGCTCGCGCGCCGCATCGGGATAGTCGACCCAGTGATAGAGACAGCGCCGCTTGACCGCGTCATGAATCTCGCGCGTCCGGTTGGAGGTGATCACCACGATCGGTGGCGTGGCGGCCTTGATGGTCCCGATCTCGGGAATGCTCACTTGGAAATCCGAGAGCACCTCGAGCAGGTAGGCCTCGAAGGGCTCATCGGTCCGGTCCAGCTCGTCGATCAGCAGCACGGGAGGCCCGGCCAGATCGCCCTCGAGCGCCTGCAGGATCGGCCGGCGAATCAGGAACCGCTCGGAGAAAATGTCCTCGGTCAATCCCTCCCGCGACTTCACGCCTTCGGCCTCCGCGAGCCGGATCTCGATCATCTGCCGCGAGTAGTTCCATTCGTACACCGCACTTGCGATGTCGAGGCCCTCGTAGCACTGCAGGCGCACCAGTCGCCGGCCGAGCGTCGCGGCAAGGACCTTGGCGATCTCGGTCTTGCCGACCCCCGCTTCCCCCTCGAGAAACAGCGGCCGTCCCATGCGCAGGCTCAGGAATACCGCGGTCGCAAGGCTGCGCTCGGCCACGTAGTCGCCCTGCGCGAGGAGTGTCGCGGCGTCGTCGATCGAATTCGGGATGGGGATGGGACGTTTGGCGTTCATCGTATCGCTGAGGTGAATTTGCGGGACCGAGCCCGAGGGTACTTTAACTCGCGCCGGGTCGCCACTCGCCGCTCCGGTGACGGGAGCGTTGCACTTCGAACGCACTGGCGCGCATTGGCCAGCGCGTGAATTGGTGCTAATTGGTGCTGATTGTAGGCTAGCGGCGAAGGTATGGTTTTTTCCCTCCGCTCCGAGGAGGGGAAGGTCTTCACTTTCCCCTCCTTTTCAAGGAGGGGTGGCTGCGAAGCAGCCGGGGTGGTTACGGCTTCGATCAGGGGCGCACACCACCCCGTCCGCTTCGCGTCCACCCCTCCTCAGAG
>JAABRB010000380.1 GCA_011391185.1 Betaproteobacteria bacterium | reverse complement strand
CGTATCTTCCGCGCGCCGCCATCCGTCGGTGAACGGATTATAGACCAGGCCGGTCTCGCCGATCAGCGCGAGCCCGCCGGCGGCGAGCGCCGCCTCGAGCTCGTCGGGCGTGACGAATTTTTCCCAGCGATGCGTGCCCACCGGCAGCCAGCGCAGCACGTATTCGGCGCCGACGATCGCCAGCGCAAAACTCTTCAGCGTGCGGTTCAACGTCGCCACGATCATCAGCCCGCCGGGCTTCACCATCTCGGCACAGCGCCGCACGAACAGCGTAACGTCCAAGACATGCTCGACCACTTCGAGCGCGAGCACGACATTGAAGCGCTCGCCGGTGTCGGCCAGCGCCTCCGCGGTCGTCGCGCGGTAGTCGATCGCAAGGCCGCTCTTTTCGGCATGCAACCGCGCCGCCGCGACATTCGGCTCGCCCGGGTCGATGCCGACGACTTGAGCGCCGAGCCGCGCCAGCGGCTCGCACACCAGCCCGCCGCCGCAGCCGACGTCGAGGATGCGCAGCCCTTTCAGGCTTTCGAGCGATTTGGCGTCGCGCCCGAACCGCTCGCAAATGCGGTCCCGGATATAAGCGAGCCGCACCGGGTTGAACTTGTGCAACGGCCGCATCTTGCCGTGCGGGTTCCACCACTCGTCCGCCAGCGCCGCGAAGCGCGCGACTTCGGCCGGATCGACCGTCGTTCGGGCTTCATTTGCGGCCTTCACCATGTAGGGTCCCTTCGGCGCCGGGCCGTTGCCCGCATACTAACCCGTCTATATCTATACGCGCCTTTTGGTGGTTTCGCAGTTGAGGACTTATGGCCCGGCTCGTCATGAAGTTCGGCGGCACTTCGGTCGCCGATCTCGACCGAATTCGCAACGTCGCGCAGCACGTCAAGCGCGAGGTCGACGCCGGCCATGAGGTCGCCGTCGTCGTGTCGGCCATGGCCGGCACCACCAACCAGCTCGTCGAATGGTGCCGGCAGGCGGCGCCCATGCACGACGCGCGCGAATATGACGCCGTGGTTGCCTCGGGCGAGCAGGTGAGCGCCGGGCTGCTTGCCATCGTCCTGCAGGAGTTGGGCGTCACCGCGCGCTCCTGGCAAGGCTGGCAATTGCCGATCCTTACCGACAACGCCCATACGGGCGCGCGCATCCTCGACGTTAACGGCGCCGAGCTGATCAAGCGTTTCAAGGAACGCGGCGAGGTCGCGGTCATCGCCGGGTTCCAGGGCATCCACAAGGAGACCGGACGCATCACGACGCTCGGACGCGGCGGCTCCGACACCAGCGCGGTCGCGCTCGCGGCTGCGATCCATGCCGACCGCTGCGACATCTATACCGATGTGGACGGAGTTTATACGACCGACCCGCGCATCGTGCCCAAGGCGCGGCGGCTCGAGAAGGTCGCCTACGAGGAGATGCTGGAAATGGCCTCGCTCGGGGCCAAGGTGCTGCAGGTGCGTTCGGTCGAACTCGCCATGCAGCAGAAGGTGCGTGTCAACGTCCGCTCCAGCTTCGAGGCGCCGGACGCGCCGCAGCGCGACGCCCACGGCCATCCGGTCGGCACCTTGATCTGCGACGAGGAGGAGATTTTGGAGAATCAAGTCGTAACCGGTATCGCGTTCTCCAAAGACGAGGCGCAGATCTCGATCCGCCGGGTCGAGGACAAGCCCGGCGTCGCCGCCGCCCTGTTCGGGCCGCTCGCCGACGCCAACATCAATGTCGACATGATCGTGCAGAACACCTCGGCCGACGGCCGCACCGACATCACCTTCACCGTACCGGTGACCGATTACGAGCGGGCCAAGCTGGTGCTGGAGAAGGTCAAGAAGACGGTGGGCTTTTCGGCGCTCGAAGGCGCCGCCGACGTGGTGAAGGTTTCGATCATCGGGGTCGGCATGCGCACCCACGCCGGCGTTGCCGCCACCGCCTTCAAGGCGCTCGCCGAGCGGCGGATCAATATCCGCGCCATCTCGACCTCGGAGATCAAGATTTCCGTGCTGATCGATGCGGCCTATACCGAGCTTGCGGTACGGACTTTGCATTCAGTATACGGGCTCGACCAATGATGGTTTGTATGCGCCAGACGCGTAAGCAACCGGCATCCGGCCATCGCCTGTAGCGACGGCGCGGGGACGGCTCCCGCGCGAGGTTCACGAGAAAACAAGCGGGCGGCGCGGCGCCCTGGAAGGAACCCGGCCCATGGCCGTGCGTAGCACGCTGGCCGGTCCGCGCGTTCTGCTGAAGCGGCTCCGCGAGGTGATGGCGGAGCCGGTCAGCGCGCAGGAGCGGCTCGACAAGACCGTGGTGCAGATCGCCGCCAACATGGTGGCGGAGGTCTGTTCGGTCTATGTGCTGCGCGTCGATGGCAGCCTCGAGCTCTATGCCACCGAAGGCCTGAGCCGCGACGCCGTGCACATGACCGTGCTGAAGCCCGGCGAGGGCCTCGTAGGTCTGGTCGCCGCCGAGGCCGAGCCGCTGAATCTTCCCGACGCCCAGAAGCATCCCGCCTTCTCCTACAAACCGGAGACCGGCGAGGAGATCTATCACTCGTTCCTCGGCGTGCCGATCCTGCGCGCCGGCAACACGCTCGGCGTGCTCGACGTGCAGAACCGGGCCTTCCGCACCTATAGCGAGGAAGAAGTCGAGGCGCTGCAGACCACGGCGATGGTGCTCGCCGAGATGATCGCCTCGGGCGAGCTGATCTCGCTCGCCAAGCCCGGCGCCGAGCCCGCCGCGCGCCGGCCGGTGCACGCCCAGGGTCTCTCGCTTTCCGACGGCATCGGGCTCGGCCACGTCGTGCTGCACGACCCGCGCGTGCACGTGAAGAATTTCATCGCCGACGACCCGCAGAAAGAGCTTGTTCGCCTCGACCAGTCGATCGACACGCTCAGGGCCTCGGTCGACACCATGCTCGAAGAAGAGGGCGTGGCGCGCGCCGGCGAGCACCGCGACGTGCTCGAGGCCTACCGCATGTTCGCCCATGACCGCGGCTGGCTGCGCAAGCTGCGCGAAGCCGTCATGACCGGCCTCACCGCCGAGGCCGCGGTCGAGCGCGTCCAGTCCGACACCCGCGCGCGCATGCTGCGCCAGACCGACCCCTATCTGCGCGAACGGCTGCACGATCTCGACGATCTCGCCAACCGGCTGCTGCGCGAGCTGGTCGGGTTGAACAACGGGCAGAAACGCGAGGACCTGCCGGAGAACGCGATTCTGGTGGCCCGCAACATGAGTCCGGCGGCGCTCTTGGACTTCGACCGCGCCCGGCTGCGCGCCGTGGTGCTCGAAGAGGGCGCTTCCACCAGCCACGTCGCGATCGTCGCGCGCGCGCTCGGCGTTGCGACCGTCGGTCAGATCGAAAACGCGACCGGCCTGGTGGACCCGGGTGACGCCGTCATCGTCGACGGCGACGCCGGCGAAGTGCACTTTCGACCGCCGCCCGATCTGGAAAAGGCTTACGGCGAGAAGGTGCGCCTGAAAGCGCGCCGCCAGGCGCAATACGCGGCGCTGCGCGACCGGCCGGCGGTGAGCAAGGACGGCGAACGCATCGATCTGCTCTTGAACGCGGGGCTGCTCGTAGACCTGCCGCACATCGCCGAGACCGGCGCCGACGGCATTGGTCTGTTCCGCACCGAGCTGCAGTTCCTGGTGGCTTCCGCGCTGCCGCGCACCAGCGAGCAATACAAGCACTACAAGGCCGTGCTCGATGCCGCCAACGGCAAGCCGGTGACCTTCCGCACGCTCGACATCGGCGGCGACAAGGTGCTGCCGTACTTGCGCAATGTCGTGGAGGAAAACCCGGCGCTGGGTTGGCGCGCGGTGCGTTTCGGCCTCGACCGGCCGGGGCTGTTGCGCAGCCAGTTGCGCGCGCTGCTGCGCGCCGCATCCGGGCGCGATC
>JAABRB010000379.1 GCA_011391185.1 Betaproteobacteria bacterium | reverse complement strand
TCCAGCCAGGTCCGCAACGCTTCCACCTTGAGCAGCGCCCCGCTCATTCCGCGCCCTCCGGCGCAGACGTGCGCCCGACCCGAACACGCGGATCGAACGCGTCGCGCACCGCGTCGGCGAAGAGATTGGCGGACAGTACCAGCACGAGCATGAACCCGAACGCCGCAGCCAAGGTCCACCACACGATCGGTTCGCGCGCCATCTCCAGCCGGGCGTTGTTGATGAGCGTCCCGAAGCTGTTCATTGTCGGGTCCACTCCGACGCCGATATAGGACAGCACCGCCTCGGTGAGAACCAGGGAACTGAACTCCAGCACCAGCGTGATGAGGACAATATGCATGACGTTGGGCAGGATGTGGCGCGTCATGATGCGCCCGTCCCGCACCCCGAACGCCCGGGCCGCCTGGATGTAATCGACCTCACGCAGCTTGAGCGCTTCGCCGCGCAAGAGGCGCGCCAACCCCGTCCACGTCGTCACGCCGAGGATGATGCACAGGAAAAGCAGTCGCAGGTCGGCGCGCTCGACAGCCGTCGCAAATCGCTCCGGATGCGAATCGATGTACGCCTGCATCATCAGCACAGCGGCCACGATCAGGAGCACGCCGGGTATCGAGTTGAGCGTCGTGTAGATGTACTGGATCACGTCGTCCACCCAGCCTTTGAGGTAGCCGGCCGCGATCCCCAGCAGCACCGCGAACGGACACATGATGAGCGTCGTGAGCGTGCCGATCACGAGCGCCGTCCGGATGCTTTTCAGCGCGAGGTACAGCACGTCCTGGCCGACCTTGTCGGTGCCGAAGACATGGTAGTCGCCGGCCAGCAGCGCGACAGGCGCCACGATCAGCGCGGCGACCAGCAGCGTGGCCAGCACCGCGAGCCATGCGACCCTGGTTTCGCGACGCAGGATCTGCTGCGTAATCGTTGGCACGGACACGCGGCGACGGCTCGCGAGGAACGCCAGCCAGAGTCCGGCGATCGCAGCCCATGCCAGTGCACCCAGGGCGAACCCCTTCAGGACAGTCAGCAGCACGTCCCGGTCGCGCGCCGCATCGTCCGCAACGTGTTTGCCGCCGTATTGCAGCCTGGGAAACTCCCGCCCCACCTCCCCCCCGGGACGCTCGACCGTCTCCTTCGAATAAGCGCGGATGGCAAGCGGCGCCGAGTAAGTGCGCTCCTGCCGGGTCCGCAGCGATGTGAGCAGGCGGTCGAGAATCGACCGGGTCTCGACCGAGTAGATGGGCTCGGCACCGGCCGGCGTCCCGGACAGGGTCGCACGATAGTGAACCGAATCCACGAGGCCGGTCACGGCGAAGAGCGCGACGATCACCAGGGCCGCCATGCCTGCGCTGCTGCGCGCCACTCGGCGCCACGGCGCGACGAGGTGCGGGCGTGTGCGCGCGTACCAGGCGTAGCCCACCACCACTGCCACGAGCAGCCAGATCAGCACGTCGGTCCACAGCGGCACGAGCTTCACTCGAACTTCACCCGCGGATCGACCAGCGTGTAGGACAGGTCGGTGAGCAGCAACCCGACGATGTAGAGCACCGATCCGAGGAACACCATCGACCGGACGACGGCGAAATCCTGGGCCTGGATCGCATCGATGACGTAGCTCCCGAGGCCGGGAATGCCGAAGAACGATTCGGTGATGAGACTCCCCATGAAGAGCGTCGGAATCACCACCACGGCGCCGGTCAGGATCGGGATCATCGCGTTTTTGAGCACGTGGCGGAAAAGCACGGTCAATTCCGACAGTCCCTTTGCCCGCGCCGTGCGCACGTAGTCCCGGCCCATTTCCTCCAGGAAGATCGTCCGGTACCAGCGCGTGCCGCCTCCGATTCCCCCGACAATGCCCACCACGACCGGCAAGACCAGGAACTTCACCGCGTCGATTCCGGGGGCGTAGCCCGAGATCGGCACGAGGCTCCAGACCTTGCTCACGAGATACTGCCCGCCGATGATGTAGAAAAGTCCCGAGATCGACATCATCGCAACGCAGACCACCACGCCCCAGAAGTCGAGATAGGTTGCCCGGAAGAACGCGAGCAGCAGCGCGAATGTGATGTTCACGGCGATTCCGACCAGGAAGACCGGGATGGCGAGCGCCAGGCTCGGCCACATCCGGGTCCGGATCTCGTGGCCGATGTTCCGTCCGTCGTCCGCGTTGCCGAAATCGAACGCGAACAGGCGCACGGATTTTTCGTAGAAGATCGTGTCAGTGAGACGACCGGCGCCTTCGGCCTTTGCGTTCACGAGCAGCGGCTTGTTATAGCCCCGTTCCGCCTTCCATCGCTCGACCGCCTCGGGCGTCACGCGCTTCGCGCCGAGGGCGAGATGTGCCATGTCCTCCGGCGTGTTGACGACGAAGAACAGGATGAATGTGATCAGATTCACCCCGATCAGGATCGGAATCGCATACAGGATGCGGCGCGTGATGTACGCGATCATGTCGCGTGCCGAACGGGACGCGCGGCGGCCCGCTCGCGCCGGCGATAGGCAAGCACGGCCGGGAGCGCCGAGACCAGCAGGAGCGCGCAGATGGCCACGATCGGAAGCACCACCGGCCGATTCCACCTGCTGCGCATCGTCGCGCGCTCCCCGGCATCCACCCGGTAGTACTTGAGGCCGTTCCGTCCCATCTGGTTCGGCTTCAGATTTGCCATCCACGCGTGCGCGAGGCTGTAGTCGAGCGGGTGGAATCCCCAGACCCACGGGGCGTCCTCGCGCGCGATGGCGACCATCCGGTCGATGATCGCCTGGCGTGCGGGCCCGTTGTCCATGTTCTTCATCTGCTCGAACAGGCGGTCGTACTCGGGGTTCCGGTAGTTGGCGGCGTTCTCGCCACCGGTCTTGGCACGCGACTGCGGGCCGTTCAGCAGGAACATGAAGTTCTCGGGATCCGGATAGTCCGCATTCCACCCGAGAAAGAAGAGCTGGGTGTTGCCGGTCTTGATCTTCTCCTGGAAGCGGTTCCAGTCCGTTGCACGGATCTCGAGCTGGATGTTGAGCTTCGCGAACTGGCGGCGGTACCAGTCAAGGCGCGGCTTGTCGCCCGGCCCGCGCTGAACGGTGTCGAGATAGAGGACGAGCGGCTGGCCGGAGCGCGCGTCGCGCCCGTCGGGAAACCCGGCTTCGGCGAGCAGCTTGTGCGCGACGGTGATCGGTTTGCGTTTTGGTACGCCGTCCTTCCGCTCGTAGACGACGGGGTTCACGCCGTCCGGGCCTTCGCGAAAGCCGAAAATCCCGGGCGGAACCGGGCCCATACCCGGAATGCCGCGGCCGTTCTGGAAGATCGAGATGAACTCCTCCCAGTCGAGCGCGATCGAGATGGCCTGGCGGAGCTTGCGTGCCTGGTCCGCCGACCCGCCCACCACCGGGTCCAGGAAATTGAATGCCAGGTAGAAAGTGCTCGTGCCGACGGATGTCCGGAGCGATATTCCGCGTTCCCGCATCTCGGGTGTCAGGCTCGCCTCGCCCTCCAGGTTGAGGCGCACAGCCTGGTCGAAATTGTCCGAGCTGATTCCGGATTGATCGTAGTATCCCTGCAGGAACTTGTTCCAGTAGGGAATGCCCTCCTTCTCACGCGTGAACACCACGCGATCGATGAAAGGAACGGTTTTCCCGGCGTCGCGCAGCAGCCCGTCCGCTGCATCGCCCGGCTCGCCCTCCGACGGATAGGTCTCGCCGCGAAAATTCGGATTGCGGGCGAGCACCATGCGCGCGTTCGGATTGTTCTCCGTGAGCATGTACGGACCCGTTCCCACCGGGAACCAGTCGAGCGTCAGATTGCGCCCTTCGTTCATGCCCCGCTGGGAATAGAACTGGTCCGCCTCGACGGGTATCGGCGCGAGGAACGGCGTCGCGAGCCAATACAGGAATTGCGGGTACTT
>JAABRB010000378.1 GCA_011391185.1 Betaproteobacteria bacterium | reverse complement strand
CGTCTCCGCCGTTCTCAAGGAGCTGTGCAATCCGCCCCAGCTCGGTTGCCATGCCGGTAGCCACCGCCACGCCACGCGCCCGGCCGTTGGTGACGATCGTGCCTTTGTAGGCCATGTTGCGGCGGTCGCCAAGTAGCAGATCCAGCAGATCCGCGCCTGCGAGTGCGTTCGTATGCTTCTCGACCGTCAAGGATTCGCCGGTGAGCGCCGCCTCGTTGATCTTGAGCTGGGCGGTTTCCGTGAGCCGCAGATCCGCCGGCACGATGTTTCCCGCCTCGAGCGCGACGACGTCGCCCGGCACCAAATCGGTCGCCGCCACGGTCTGCTCGGTGCCGTCACGCGCGACGCGGGCGCTCGTCGCCGCCATTCTTTTCAGCGCCGCGATGGCCCGCTCGGCACGGTACTCCTGGACGAACCCGATCCCCCCGTTGAGAACCAGGATCACGATGATCGCGATCGTGTCCTTGAGATCGCCAACGATTCCGGACACGATCGCCGCTCCGATCAGCACGACGATCATCAGGTCGGTGAACTGATCGACGAACATCCGCCAGACGGGGCGGCGTGCTCTCTCGCGAATGGCGTTGGGCCCGTGGCGAGCGAGCCGCGCCGCTGCCTCGGTCGTATCGAGCCCTCGCTCGAGATCCGTGCCAAGACGCGCGCCGATTTCAGCGACGGGTCGGCAGTGGGCGTCGAAGACGCCATCAGGTGTATGGGCCATGGCCGCGACGAGTCTAGGACATTGCGCGCCCGCCGCGCCTGATCCAGGGCAAACGAGATACGACCCGGGTGCGAAGCCGGGAAAGAACGTTCAGTCGGCGTCCCGGCGGATCAGGTGAACTGCACCGCGACGCTGCCGAGCGGCCCGAAGTCCGCCCGCAGCGTGTCACCCTTGTTGGCCCACACCGGGCGGATGAACGACCCGGAGAGCGTGAAGTGGCCCGGCTCGAGCACGGTGCCGAACTGCCCGACCTTGTTCGCGAGCCACGCGATGCCGAGCGCGGGATGGCCGAGCACCGCGGCCGACACGCCCGACTCCTCGATCGCCTCATTGCGATACATCAATCCGGGCACCCAGCGCAGGTCGACGTCGGTCGGGCGCACGGGCCGGCCGCCCAGCACGACGGCTGCGGCCGCGCCGTTGTCCGACACCGTGTCGAAGATCTTGCGCGGATTCTGGACGCGCGCGTCGATGATCTCGATCGCGGGCACGACCCATTCGGTTGCGCGCATCACGTCGAGCAGCCCCACGCCCGGGCCCTTGAGCGGCTGACCGAGCACGAAACCGAGCTCCATCTCGACGCGCGGCACGCAGAAGCTGTCGTGCGGCAGCTTCACGCCGTCGTCGTAGAACATGTTGTCGAGCAGGTGGCCGTAGTCCGGCTCGTCGATCTGTGACGAGAGCTGCATCGCCCTGGAGGTGAGGCCGACCTTGTGGCCGCGCACCTTCGCGCCGGCGGCGACCTTGGTGTCGGTCACGATGCTCTGGATGGCGTAGGCGTCCTCGATGGTGATGTCGGGCCAGGTCGTGGAAAGCTGCACGACGGGCTTGCGCTCCTTCTCGGCAGTGAGCAGCAGGCCGGCGGCCTTCTTGCGATCGGCATCGGAAAGCACGGTGAGATTCCTCGGTTTGTGGTGTGTCGGGGGTCGCGCCGATGGTGCATCGAAGAGTGGGTTTTCGCAACCGGCGCGGCCCCCCTTTCCAACTCCCTGCTAAACGTCCGTCCGCGCGCGGCGCAGCAATGCCGCGCAATCGACGGTCGCCGGCAGCGTCCCGAAGCACGTCCCCCAGTCGCCCTCGAGCCGGGTGGCGATGAACGCGTCCGCCACGTGGCCCGGTGCGTGGCGGACCATAAGTGCGGCCTGCAACGCGATGGCCATTTCCTCGACCACCCGCCGCGCGCGGACTTCGAGGGTCGCCGTGTCGGCGAGCTCCGATTTCAGCGCTTCGACAACGTGCGCCAGCCTGGGCGCGCTCGCCGCCGCATCGGCGACCTCGGCGAAGAATGCCTCGACGCACGCCGGTTCGCGCGCCATGGAGCGCAGCACGTCGAGGCTGATGACGTTGCCGCTGCCCTCCCAGATCCCGTTCACCGGCGCCTCGCGATACAGCCGCGCGAGCGGACTCTCCTCGACGTAACCGCTGCCGCCGAGACACTCCATGGCCTCGACCGCGAGTGCGTTGATGCGCTTGCAAACCCAGTACTTCGCCACCGGCGTGACGATGCGCGCGAGCTGTCGCTCGCGTTCATTTTCCCGCCCGGCGTCGAACGCGCGCGCGAGCCGGAACGCGAGCAGGGTCGCCGCCTCGCACTCGAGCGCGAGATCGGCGAGCACGTTCTGCATCAACGGTTGTTCCACGAGGCGCTTGCCGAACGCCGACCGGTGCGCGCAGTGATGCAGGGCCTGGGCGAGCGCGGCACGCATCATGCCGGCGTTCGCGATGACGATGTCGAATCGCGTGAGGTGCGCCATCTCGATGATCGTCGCGATCCCGCGTCCCTGAACGCCTACCACCTGCGCCCAGGTGCCGTCGTACTCGATCTCGCTGGACGCATTCGAACGGTTGCCAACCTTGTCCTTGAGCCGCTGGATGAGGAGGCGGTTACGCGTGCCGTCCGGGAGCGAGCGCGGCACGAACAGGCAGGTGATACCCGGCTCGGTGTGCGCGAGCGTCAGAAACCCGTCCGACATCGGCGCGGAGCAGAACCACTTGTGTCCGGTGAGGCGGAAGGCGCCCTCGCCGGCGGGCTCGGCGCGCGTCGTATTCGCCCGCAGGTCGGAGCCGCCCTGCTTTTCGGTCATCGCCATGCCGACGGTGGCGGCGCGCTTCCCGGCGATCGGAATCGGTCGCGGATCATAGTCCTCGATCACGATCTTCGGCTCCCACTCCACCGCGAGGGCGGGGCTGTTCCGCAGCACGTGTACGCCGGCGAAACACATCGTCACCGGACAGGCAACGCCGTTCTCGCCCTGGTTCCAGAGATAGTTGAGCGCTGCGCGCGCGACGAATGCGCCCTCGCGATCCACGGTCCACGCAAGCGAATGCAAGCCCGCGCCGAACGCGAGCGACATCAGCTCATGGTAGGCGGGGTGGTACTCGACCATGTCGATGCGATGCCCCGCGCGGTCGTGGGTCCTGAGCTCGGGCGTGTAGCGGTTCGCCTGCCACGCGAGCGTCTGCATGCGCTCGCTCACGACGAGCTCACCCATCGAGTGCGCGCGTTCCTCGACCCATGCGCCGCCTTCGCGTGTGACCGTCTCGCGCAGGATCGGGTCGGTCTTCCAGGCGCTGTGGCCGCCGTACGCGGGCGGCTGATTGGTCACCTCGTGAGTCGCGTGCGCTGGTGTGGCAGCGGTCGGGGCGTTCATGGCGGATTTGCCGCGGGCGGCCTTGCGCATGTTGGCTCCTCGTTCGACGGGTCGAGTCGCACTATACAATGCGCCGTGCCCGGCTTCGCGCTGCGGATGGTCCGCAGGGCGCCTCGCGACGACCTGAACGAACATGATCAGGATCTGCGGATCCGAAGACCTCGACGCGATCTTCGCGATCATCAACGACGCGGCGCAGGCGTATCGCGGCGTGATTCCGGTCGACCGCTGGCATGACCCCTACATGAGCCGGGATGAACTCGCGGCCGAGATCGCCGACGGTGTCGTGTTCTGGGGGCTCGAGCGTGATGGCGTGCTCACCGGCGTGATGGGTATCCAGGACCGGGGTGAAGTGGCGTTGATCCGCCACGCTTATGTAGCCAGTGGCGATCGGCGGACGGGTATCGGCAGCAGGCTGCTCGAGCATCTGGAGCGGCGCACCGGCAAACCGATCCTGATCGGGACCTGGGCGGCCGCCACCTGGGCGATACGCTTCTACGAGCAGCACGGATATCGGCT
>JAABRB010000040.1 GCA_011391185.1 Betaproteobacteria bacterium | reverse complement strand
ATCGGGCATGAGGCGTACGCGCGCGAGGCGCGGGTGGTGATGTCGGGGCCGGTGAAGCGGCTGCTCAAGCTGCGGTAGGGCGCGCGGACGCCTCTGCCTTGGGGGATATACAAGGGGGGTCCCCCCTTGTTCGATCGGGCATGAGGCGTACGCGCGCGAGGCGCGGGTGGTGATGTCGGGGCCGGTGAAGCGGCTGCTCAAGCCGCGTCAGCGATAGTGGGGCGGCGGCCATGCCCGTCCGGCCGCTTTAGTTATCCCCTCCCTTTCAAGGAGGGGTGGCTGCGCATGAAGGGGTGGGGGCCCCTTCATCCCCACCTGGCCGGGGTGGTTGATTGGATCGCTAAGCACCACCCCGCCGCCTCTGGCGGCACCCCTCCTCAGAGAGGGGGAAATTACCCTGTGCTCCCGCCGCATGACCGTACCTGCGATCCACGCGCCGGACGGGTATGTCCCGAAAAGAGTGGCGGCTCTCGGGCCGCCTCCCCCCGTACGTACCGCTTCAGTCGTGGCGGATGCAGACCTTTCCGAACTGCGCGCCGCTGGCGAGATAGTCGAGCGCGGCGCGCAGCTCATCGAACGCGAAAACGCGGTCGACGACCGGATTCAAGCGATGCTGGTCGATGGCGCGCGCCATGGCCTCGAAGTCCTCCCGGCTGCCGACCGTGACGCCCTGCATCCGCACCGCGCGCGTGACGATCGGGCCAAGGCGCACGGCCATCTTCCCTCCCGACAGCACGCCGATCATGCTGAGCGTGCCGCCCACGCGCACAGCTCGCAGCGATTGCTCGAGCGTCTGCTCGCCGCCCACCTCGACGACATGGTCTACGCCTTCGCCGCCCGCCAGGTCACGCGCGACCTTGCCCCATTCCGGCGTCTTGCGGTAGTTGATGAGGGCGTCCGCACCCATCGCCCGGACGCGCTCGAGCTTGGCGTCGCTCGACGACGTTGCGATCACGTAGGCGCCGGCGAGCTTGGCGAACTGCAGCGCGAAGAGCGACACGCCGCCGGTTCCCTGCACGAGCACCTTGTCGCCGGCTTTCACCCGCCCCTCCGTGATGAGCGCCCGCCAGGCGGTAAGGGCGGCGCACGGCAGCGTGGCGGCCGCCTCGTCGGAGAGATGTCCGGGAACGCGTGACACGCTGCGCGCGTCGATCGCCATGATCTCCTGCATCACGCCATCGAGCGGCCCGCCGAGGATCGCGGCGAGGTGCGCTGCGCGTGGCGCACCGCCAAACCATTCCGGAAAGAACATCGGGCAGACCCGGTCACCCAGTGCGACGCGCGTGACGCCCTCGCCGAGCGCCACGACCTCGCCGACGCCATCCGACACGGGTACGAGCGGCAGCGTCCCGGTCGACGCACCGTAGCCGCGCTTCAGCACGAAGAGATCGCGGTAGTTGAGCGATGCCGCGCGCAGCCTGATCAGGATCTGACCCGGACCGGCCACGGGATCCGGTCGCTCGACGCGCCGCAGGTTGTCGATCGACCAGTCGTCCTGGAGCTGAAAGGCCTTCATCGTCGGTCTCCCCGGCGTTGGTTCCGCGTGGTCGAAGCAGACCGCGTTGCGCTATTCTACGCAAGGCGGGGCTTTGAAATTCCCCGACGCCGGTGTGCCTTGCGCACCGGCTCGATGCTCGAGAGGAAATCCCGGATGCGACGCAAGGCGCGCGGAACGTATCAGCCTGACCCGGCGTTCATCGCGCTGCGTCCCGCCGTCTCGGGCAACACCGTGAATGGGCTGGGCGAAGGAGAAAGACGGCCATCGCCGATTTTCTGGCATCGGCCGGAGCGCGAGCCGCACGGCGCGATGCAGGAGCACCTGGTGGCGCGCTTCAACGCCGTGCCGGCGTTTCATGCCGCCTACGCCAAGGGCGAGCGCGGGCCGCGCAAACCGGACCCGATCGCCACGGAGCGTGTCGCCCGCACCGCGGAGGAGTGGACCGCCACCGTGAAGGCGTTCGCGCTCGCGCACGAGGCGGATCTCGTGGGCGTCGCGCGTGTCGATCCGTTATGGGTGTACGAGGGTTACGAGATCAGCCTTCCCTGGGTCATCGTATTCGGCGTGGCGATGGATCATGCCCGGCTCTCCGAGCAGCCATCGACCGCCGAGAATCCCACGGCGCAGGTCGAGGTCGGCGAGCAGTACAACCGTGGCGCCCGCGTGGCGATGCACGTCACGAACTTCATCCGCGGCCAGGGCTACGCCGCCGACCCGCATCAGGGTCCCTGGGCTGGCGCGCTGAGCATGATGCCTGCGGCATTGGCATCCGGTTTCGGCGAGCTGGGAAAGCACGGTTCGCTCATCAACCGGACCTACGGCTCGTCGATTCGCCTGGCCGCCGTCACGACCGCATTGCCGCTCGTTGCGGACCGGCCGGACGAATTCGGCGCTGACGATTTCTGCGCACGCTGCCAGGTGTGCATCGACGCCTGCCCGCCCGATGCAATCTCGCCCGCAAAGCAGATCGTGCGCGGCGTCGAGAAGTGGTACGTGGATTTCGACCGCTGCATCCCGTATTTCAACGAATCCTACGGCTGCGGGATCTGTATCGCGGTCTGCCCCTGGAGCACGCCGGGGCGCGCCCCGACACTTGCCGAACGATGGACCGCGCGCAAGGCGCGCGGCGGCGGCCTCCGCGAGTAGGCGGGTCTCGGCGATCAGAGTCTTGCGGAACCCTGCGGCGCCGGATCGCGCAGCTTGAATCGCTGGAGCTTGCCGGTCTCGGTGCGCGGCAGGGCGGCCACGAACTCCACGGCGCGCGGGTACTTGTAGGGGGCAATCGCGGCCTTGACGTGGTCCTGCAGGGTCTTGGCCATCGCGGCGTCGTCACGGTGTCCGGGCTTGAGCACGACGTAGGCCTTCACGATCATCCCGCGCGCGGCATCCGGAACCCCGACAACGCCACACTCGGAAACCGCCTCGTGCGTGAGCAGGGCGGTCTCGACTTCCGGGCCCGCGATGTTGTAGCCCGCCGAGATGATCATGTCGTCGGTGCGCGCCTGATAGTAGAAATAGCCATCCTTGTCCATCGAATAGGCATCGCCGGTCACGTTCCAGCCGTTCTGCACGTAGACGGTCTGCCGTTCGTCGGCGAGGTACTTGCATCCGGTCGGCCCCTTCACCGCCAGGCGACCGACGACGCCCGGCGCGCAGGGCTTCCCTGCTTCATCGAGCACGGTGGCGCGGTATCCCGGGATCGCGTAGCCCGTCGCGCCGGCACGGACCCGCTGCGCCGAATGTGACACGAAGATGTGGATCATCTCGGTCGAGCCGAGCCCGTCGAGGATCTCGATGCCGGTCGCCGACTTGAAAGCCTGGCGGATCGGGTCGGGCAGCGCTTCGCCCGCCGAGACGCACTTCCTGAGGCTGGAAAGATCGTACTGCGGCGCGAGCTCCGCCATCTGCCGGTAGAACGTCGGCGCGGTGAAGCATACCGTTGCCCGGAAATCCTGAATTGTCTGCAGCAGATCCTGAGGCGTGAGCTTCTCGATGAGGACGGTCGATGCGCCGGCCCGCATCGGAAAACACAGCATTCCGCCCAGGCCGAAAGTGAATGCCAGCGGCGGCGTGCCGCAGAAGATATCGTCCGGCCCCGCCTTCAGGCAGGAGCGCGGAAAGAGGTCGCACATCGCCACGACTTCGCGGTGATAGTGAATGCAGCCTTTCGGCTGTCCGGTCGTGCCCGAGGTGAACGCGATCAGCGCCACGTCATCGGCCGCAGTGTCGACGTTGTCAAAGGTGGAAGGCTTGGGTGCGAGCGCGTCTTCCAGAGACCCCGGCGCACCGTCGTTGAAGTACAGCACCTGCTTGAGGTCGGCGCACTGCGCTTGCGCGAGTTGCATCTCCTCGTCCAACCGGACATCGCAGAGCGCCACCGCACACTGTGCCTTGTCGATGATCTGCCGGAGCTCCTTCGCTCGCAGCAACGGCATGGTCGCCACCGCGACGCAGCCGGCCTTCATGATGCCGAACCAGCATGCCGCCATCATCGGGTTGTTCGGGCCGCGGAGCAGCACGCGGCTCCCCGGCGCCAGCATCAGATCCTCCGCAAGCACGTGCGCAATCCGATTGGCCCGCGCGAGCAACTGCCGGTATGTCCCGTGGTACTTCTGCCCGCCGATCATCGTATGCAAAACTGGCCGGTCGCCGTGTCCGCGGGCGACCATCCCATCCAGAAGCTCCGCGGCGCAATTCAGGCGCTTCGGGTAACGCACCTCCGGCCGCTCGAAGAGGAATTCGGGCATCCGATCCGGCGGCGGCAGATTGTCGCGCGCGAACGTGTCGACGTGCGCGGTATAAGACGTGCGCTTCTCGGCGTGACCTGGCATCACATCACCTCCCCGCCTGCAATGACTATGGCCTGTCCGGTCACCGATTCCGCACCCGGGAGACAGAGCCAGCGTACCGCGTTCGCCACTTCGCCGGGCTGCACCATCCGCCCCTGCGGATTGCGGCTGACGAGCGCCGCGCGGGCCTCCGTCTCGGACTTGCCGGTCTTTTGCGTGATATTGGCGACGGCGTCCTTCACGATGTCGGTCTCGGTATAGCCGGGACAGACCGCGTTGACCGTCACGCCGGTCTTCGCGGTCTCCATGGCGAGCGCGCGCGTGAGTCCGACGACGCCGTGCTTGGCGGCGCAGTAGGCGGCGACGTAAGGGTAGCCGACGAGGCCCGCCGTGCTGGCGACGTTCACGACCCGCCCCCAGCCCTGCCTGACCATTCCCGGAACGACTTCGCGCGAGCAGAGAAACGTGCCCGTGAGATTCACGGCGAGCATTCTCTGCCAGAGGTCGTGCCCGGTCTTCGCGAAGGGCGCGCTCTCCGCCTGGCCGGCGTTGTTGACGAGGATGTGGATATTCGGATGCCTGGCGAGAATCTGCGCGAATGCCTCTGCAACGGATCCGTCATCGCCGACGTCGCAGACCGCCACGTCGGTGGCCGCATGGCTCGTGAGCGCGGCCGCCCGCGCCGCGAGCCGCCCGCGATCACGGCCGACCAGCGTGACTGTGGCGCCTGCTTGCGCGAGCGCCGCGGCGATCGCTGCTCCAATGCCGCGGCCGCCACCCGTCACGATGGCGTGGCGTCCGGTCAGTCCGGACATGTCGAATCCTCATGATGCGCGGGCGCGGGCGTACAACCTGCGCGCCCGCCACCCGTCACGATGGCGTGGCGTCCGGTCAGTCCGGACATGTCGATTCCTCGCGAGTGGCGGGCGAGAGCTTACCCACCGGCATGCCGATCAGCGATGTTTTGCCAGGAAATCCGCGAGCGCCGCGTTGAAGGCTTCCGGCTGCTCCACGTTCGCGAGGTGCGCAGCGGAGGGAATGATCACCAGCTCCGACCCCGGGTAGTTGTCATGTATTTCCCGGGCCATGGCGACCGGTGTTCCCGTGTCCTGCTCCCCGACGATGACGAGGCCCGGTGCTTCGATCTCCCGGAGCCTGGCAGAAACGTCGATCTTCGGAATGGCATGCGAGCATCCGACATAACCTGCCACCGGAGTCGTACGAATCATGTCTCCGATCCGCTTGGCCTTGCCCGGATTCGCGTTGCGGAACGGTTCGGTGAACCAGCGCTCGAGCGTCGGCTGCACAAGCGGTTCCATGCCTTGCGTCTCGGCGACTTTGATCCGCTCGGCCCAGAGCGGTCCCGCCTCCGCGGGGTAACGGCTGGTCGTGTCGGCGAGCACGATGGACTTCAGCACTCCCGGAAACTTCAGGGCGAATGTCTGCCCGATCATCCCCCCGAGCGACAGCCCGACGTAGTGGGTCTCCTTGACGCCCAGCGCGTCGAGCAGACCCTTGAGGTCATCGGCAAGTCCTTCGAGCGTGTACGCGCCGCTCGGCGCGTCGCTCCCGCCGTGGCCGCGGGTGTCGAATCGCAGCACCCTGAAGTGCCTGGCCAGCACCGCCGCCTGCTCGTCCCACATGTGGATATTGCAGGCGAGCGAATGGCTCATCGTGAGCCACGGCCCGTCACCTTCGACCAGATGGCTGATCTCGATGCCGTTCGCGCGAACTTTCATTTCCCCCTCCATACGATTTTCCGGGCCGATTGTCCCATCGTGCCGGACTACTTTACCCCCGCGCCCGAGACGGTGCTGTAGATGGCCGCGTCGGGCATCCAGGTCGTCCCGGTGACCTGGCCGGACTTGCTCATGAGCACGGTGAGCATCATGAACGTGGCATCGTCCATGAAGCGGTAGCCGATCGAATAGTTGCCCGTCCAGTACGCCTCGCGAATGAATGTCGGGCCCATGATCGCTTCGACGTCCGCTTCCGTCATTCCCTGCGTGATCTTCAGCGAGTTCTCGCGGGTTGCCAGGTTGCGCACCTCGCGTACCCGTCCGTCACGCCCGTACACCACGCGCCACGTGAAGTAGCCACTCGGCTGCAGCGTGTAATCCCAGGCGGTTTCTCCGCCCGGCAGCTTCTGCTCGCGCGCCGGCTTGCCCCCGATGCCGAGAACCTCCGACTCGGTCATCCCGGTGTGTAC
Organism: Betaproteobacteria bacterium; assembly: GCA_011391185.1. The sequence goes on along the minus strand of JAABRB010000040.1, from coordinate 9,316 downwards.
CCGCTGGCCGACGGTAGCCGCGCAGCCGGCGAGCGCGATTGCGCAGAGGGAGATTGCGCAGAGGAAAAGAACCACGATCCACCGCTTCATGTTTCCTCTCCTTGATTCCGGAACATTCAAATTCGGCTCATTCGGATTCCGGGGCTGCCCCGCGACAGCCGGGAAACGGCGCTCCCCGAATCAATCCCGCTGCCGCGAGATGCGTACGACATCGGGGACGCGCCGCAGGTTCCGCATCACTCGTGCCAGGTGCTGGCGATGCCCGACCTGGATGGTGAACTGCATCGTCGTGTACATGCCGCGCTCTTCATCCATGTTGACGTTGTCGATGTTCGATCCGGCTTCCGCGATCGCAGCGGCCACTTTTGCGAGCACCCCGCGCTGGTTCGCCGCCGTGACCCGGATGCCGACGTCGTACATCCTCCCGGCGTCCACGCCCCACTCGACGTCGATCCATTTTTCCGGATCAGACCGCGATTTTGCCGCAGTCGGACAGTCGTGGGAATGCACGACCAGCCCTTGCCCTTTCTTGATGAAGCCCACGATGGGGTCGCCCGGAATCGGGCGGCAGCATTTCGCGATCTGCACGGCCATCCCCTCGGTGCCGCGAATGACGATCGAGCCACCGGGCCGCGACTCGTCGGTCGTCTCAGTGCCCGGCGTGACGAGCAGCTCGCGAGCGACGATTGCCGGCAGGCGCTTGCCGAGCCCGATGTCGGCGAGGATCTCCTGGCGCGATCGCGCGCTCGTTTCGCGCACCAGCTTGTCCCAGCGCTCCGGCTCGACGGCGGCAGGCTCGGCGTCGAGACCACGCAGCGCCTGGTTGAGGAGCCGCTCCCCGAGCGCCGCGGATTCCTCGAATTGCATGGTCTTCAGGAAGTGCCGGATCTGCGAGCGTGCCTTGCTCGTCCTGACGTACGAGAGCCATGCGGGATTCGGATTGGCGTGCGTCGCCGTGATGACCTCGATCTGGTCACCGTTCTTGAGCTCGGTGCGCAGCGGAACCAGCTCGTAATTGACTTTCGCGGCCACGCACCGGTTGCCGATGTCCGTGTGCACCGCGTAGGCAAAGTCCACCGGCGTCGCGCCGCGCGGCAGCGACTTGATCTCTCCGATCGGCGTGAACACGTAGACCTCGTCCGGGAAGAGGTCCACCTTGATGTGCTCGAGGAACTCGGCCGGGTCACCGCTGGCGTTCTGGATCTCGACCAGCGACTGCAGCCAGCGATGCGTGCGTTGCTGAACCTCGAAGAGCGTTCCCTGGTCGTCCTTGTACACCCAGTGCGAGGCGACGCCGGTCTCGGCAATGCGATGCATGTCCCAGGTGCGGATCTGCACTTCGAGCGGCGTTCCATAGGGGCCGATCAGCGAGGTGTGCAGCGACTGGTAGCCGTTCACTTTCCGGATGGCGACGTAATCCTTGAATTTTCCGGGCACCGGCTTGTAGAGCGCATGCAGTGCGCCGAGCGCGTGGTAGCAGGCCGGCACGTCGTTCACCACCACGCGGTATCCGTAGACGTCCAGCACCTCGGAAAACGTCAGGTGCTTCTCGGCCATCTTCTTGTAGATCGAGAAGATGTGCTTTTCCCGGCCGGTCACGGTCGCTTCGATGCCCGACTCGGCGAGCTTCTGCCGTATCGAATCCACCACCTTCCCGACCACTTCGCGGCGGTTGCCGCGCGCCGCCTTGACGGCCTTGGAGAGCGTCGCGTAGCGCAGGGGATAGATGTACTTGAAGCCGAGCTCCTGGAGCTCGCGGTAGAGCGAGTCGAGTCCGAGGCGGTTCGCGATCGGGGCATAGAGCTCGAGCGTCTCGCGCGCCACGCGCTTGCGCTGAGCGGCCGACACGGCTTCCAGCGTCCGCATGTTGTGCAGGCGGTCGGCGAGCTTGATCAGGATGACGCGCACATCGCGCGCCATCGCGAGGAACATCTTGCGGAAATTCTCGGCCTGCGCGTCCAGCGCAGTCTGGAATTCGATGCGATCCAGCTTGGAAACCCCGTCCACGAGGTCGGCCACCGGCTTGCCGAACCGCGCGCTGATGTCGTCCTTGACGACATCGGTGTCCTCGAGAACGTCGTGCAGGAGCGCGGCGACCAGTGTCTGGGGATCGAGATGCCAGTGGGAGAGGATCTCGGCGACCGCCACCGGGTGGTGGATGTACGGCTCGCCGCTCTTCCTGAACTGGCCGTGATGCGCGCGGTCGCTGAAGTGGTAGGCTTCCTCGAGCCGAGCAATGTCGGCCGGCTTGAGATAGCTCGCTACCGACGCCTTGAGCTCGGCAAGCGGTTCGGCCAGCGCGCTCATGGAAACTTCCGCGTAGGCGGCCCCGATCCACGCACCGGTGCGACCGGCGCGCGCCGGGTCACCAGGATGCGCACACGGACGGGGCCGGGGTTCAACTCACATTGACGCGATTGAGCATCTCCAGCCCGATCTTGCCGGCGGCGAGCTCGCGCAGCGCAATAACGGTCACCTTGTCCCGCGACGTCTCGATCATCGGCGAGCCGCCCTGGGCGAGCTGGCGGGCGCGGTACGTCGCGGCGAGCGTCAGCTGGAAACGGTTGGGAATTCTCTTCAGGCAGTCGTCAACGGTGATGCGGGCCATGGCGGATCCTATTCTTTCAACTCGAAGATTTCAGGGTGAAGCACGCACTGCCGGGAGAGGCGCAGCCGCGCAGCGCGCACGACCGCCGAGAAATCCCGCTTTGCTTCATCGAAGTTATTGTTAATAATAGCATAATCAAACTCCGCCGCGTGGCTGATCTCCGCCGCGGCCGCTGCCAGCCGTTGCTGAATGGCGGCTTCGGGATCCTGGCCGCGGCTGACGAGGCGTCGGCGCAATTCCGCCATCGACGGCGGCAGGATGAAGACCCCCACCGCCTCGGGGAAGGCGCGCCGCACCTGCTCGGCGCCCTGCCAGTCGATCTCGAGCACGACGTCGCGGCCGCTTTCGAGTGCGACGGCAATCTGTTTCTGCGACGTCGCATACAGATTGCCGTGTACCTCCGCGCTTTCGAGAAAGTCGCCGGCTTCGAGCATCCGTCCGAAGGTCGACCGGTCGACGAAATGATATTCCCGCCCGTTCTGCTCGCCCGGTCGCGGCGCGCGCGTCGTGTAGGAGATCGAGAGGACGAGTCGCGAGTCCTCCGCGACCGTCGCATTGACGAGCGTCGATTTGCCCGCTCCGGACGGCGCAGAGACGATAAAGAGTAACCCTTGCATGCGCGTGGACCGTGAAACGTGGATGGTGGAGGTGGAAGACCGCAAATGTTGAACCGGACTATCGCACGGCGCCGTTAACTATTCACCATTCCGCGGTCGCCATGCGACGCGCGCCGTTCACTCGATGTTTTGCACCTGCTCGCGCATCTGCTCGATCAGCAGCTTGAAGTCGAGCGCCGCCGCGGACAGCTCGCGGGACACCGATTTCGACCCCAGGGTATTCGCCTCCCGGTTGAGTTCCTGCATGAGGAAATCGAGCCGCTTGCCGACCGCGCCATCCCCGTCGATGGCACGCTCCACTTCGTCGAGATGGGCGGCGAGTCGCGAAAGCTCCTCCGCCACGTCGATGCGCACGCCGAATACCGCGATTTCCTGGCGAATGCGCTCTTCGTCCGCGGACGCAAGAACCTCGCGCAGCCTGGTGACGAGTTTCTCCTCGTAGGCTGCGATCGCCTGCGGAACGAGCGGCGCAACCTCGGTGAGCCGCGCACGGATGGCCGCGACGCGCTCCTGGATCATCCCGGCGAGCTTCTCGCCCTCGCGGGCCCGGCTCTGCGCGAGTTCCGCGAGCGAATCGCGCATGACCGCCAGCAGCGGCTGCCGCAGATCGTCCGCCGCGCCTGCGGATTCGCCCAGCATGCCCGGCCAGTGCAGCACTTCGGACACACGCAGCGGCTGGGCATCCGGGATGGCATTTCGCACCTCCACCGAAAGGCGCGCAAGATGGTCGAGCAGCCCGGCATCGAGCGCCGCGCCGGAGCGCGCCAGCGGGGCGCTGGTGAATGAAACGCGGCAATCGAGCTTGCCGCGCGAGAGGGCCCCGGACGCGAGGTCGCGCAACTGCGGCTCGGCCCAGCGGAATTCCTCGGCCAGCCTGAACTGCATGTCGAGATAACGTCCGTTTACGGTCTTCAGCTCGATCTGCAGCAGCCCGTGGGGAAACTCCCGGCTCACTGCCGCGTAGCCAGTCATGCTTCGAATCATGGGTGTGTGGAAGCGTTGTCGCTGGAGGGGTCGTTTCGCTTTACTTTGGCGGGTCAAACCCAGACAATCCGCCGCGTATGCCGGTATTCTAGCCCGCGGAACAGGGCCCCGAAAAAAGCCAGCCTCCCGATCATTTCCAGCCGAGTCGCGCGCCGATTGCCCATGCCAGCCGCACGAGTCACCCAATGGAAGTTCTGGCGGTCCGACGCGGGATCGCCTCACGGCCGGTGCCCGGCCGATCGCGGCCGCGCGCCCGGGGCCCGCTAGCCGCAGCCTATGCCCAGCCAAGCCAACATTCCGCTGCCCGACGGGTATCAGCTCCAGAATTATCGCGTCACCAAGGTGCTTTCTGCAGGCGGATTCTCGCTCGTCTATCTCGCGGAGGACGAGAATGCCCAGCCGGTGGCAATCAAGGAGTACCTCCCGAGCTCACTCGCACTGCGGCGCGAAGGCGACGTGCTGCCCTCGATCTCCGAGGACAATCTGCCGACGTTCCGCTACGGCATGAAATGCTTCTTCGAGGAGGGCCGGGCGCTCGCCAAGCTCTCGCATCCGAATCTGGTGCGAGTGCTCAATTTCTTCCGCGCCAACGAGACCGTCTATCTGGTGATGCGCTACGAGCGGGGGCGCACCCTGCAGGAGCACATCCTGGCGCGGCGCGGCGCGATCAAGGAAAATTTCATCCGACGCGTCTTCACGATGCTCCTGAACGGCCTGCGCGAGGTGCATCTGAACAAGCTCCTGCATCTGGACATCAAACCGGCCAACATCTACGTGAGGAACGACGGCACGCCGGTCCTCATCGACTTCGGCGCGGCGCGCCAGACGCTCACCGCCGAGGGTTTCAAGCTGAACCCGATGTACACCCCGGGATTCGCCTCGCCCGAGCACTACAAGAACCGGGAGCTGCTCGGACCCTGGACCGACGTGTACTCCGTGGGCGCGAGCATCTTTGCCTGCATCGCGGGCGCCGCGCCGCAGGCGGCGGACCAGCGGATGGACAAGGACCGCTACGTCTCCGCCACCAAGTTGTTCGGACGGCGGTACTCGGACCAGCTGCTCGAGACCATCGACTGGTGCCTGCAGCTCGATCACATGAAGCGGCCGCAAAGCGTGCTCGCCCTCCAGAAAGTGTTGCTGCGCGAGCGCGACCCCGAGACGCCGCGCCGGAAGACCTTCGTCTCTTCGCTGCGCGGCACGCTCCTGAAGCTCGCGCGCAAATCGGCCGCCTGATTCCGGATCTGACCCGATGAAATTCTCCATCTACCAGGACAGCCGGCAGGGGCCGCGCAAGATGAACCAGGATCGCGTGGCCTATGCGTATACCCGCGATTCGCTCATGATGACCGTGGCGGACGGCATGGGTGGACACCTGCACGGAGAAGTCGCCGCGCAGATCGCCAGCCAGTTCATCGGCGAAGCGTACCAGCGCGAGGCGACACCGCGGCTCGAGGATCCGTTCCGCTTCCTCATGAACGCGATCACCAACGCGCATCACTCGATCATCGACTACGCGAACCAGCGCAACCTGCTCGAAACGCCCCGGACGACCTGCGTTGCATGCGTTGTGCAGGACGGGCTCGCGCATTGGGCCCACGTCGGCGACTCGCGCCTCTATTTCATTCGCGAGGGACGCATCGAGCACGTGACCAAGGATCACTCGCGGGTGCAGATTCTGGTCGATGCCGGGCGCATCCGCGAAGAGGCGGTCCCCGCGCATCCGGATCGCAACAAGATCTTCAACTGTCTCGGCCAGATGACCGTCCCGCGGATCGACCTTTCGCGGCGCGTGGCCTTGAAGCATGGCGACGTCGTTCTAATCTGCACCGACGGACTGTGGGGTGCGTTGAATTCGAAGATCATCTGCGAGGAACTGTTGCGCGCCGACATGCTGACCGCGGTGCCGAAGCTGCTCGACATGGCGGAGGCACGCGCCGGGCGGGAGGGCGACAACCTCTCGGCGCTGGCGATGACCTGGGCCGACGAGCTCGGGGACGAAGCGCCGACCTGGATCTCCACCGTCACGATGGACGAGAACGAATTCAAGAGCACGGTCGCGCAGTTCCACAAGACCAAGCCGCCTGCGGCACCGGGCTACCTTACCGACGATGAGATCGAGGGCGCGATCGACGAGATCCGGAACGCGATCCGGAAGCACAGCGGGAATGACCGACGCGGGAGCTGATCGGGCGTTGGGCGGGCGGCCGAGCGGACGACGCGCCGACGAGCTGCGCGCCGCTCGCATCCAGCGCGGGTATACCCGGCACGCCGAGGGCAGCGTGCTCGTGGAGTTCGGCGATACGCGCGTACTTTGTACCGCGAGTATCGAGGACCGGGTTCCACCGTTTCTCAAGGACCGCGGCCAGGGCTGGCTCACCGCCGAGTACGGCATGCTGCCGAGATCCACCCATACCCGCAGCGACCGCGAGGCGGCGCGCGGCAAGCAGTCCGGCCGCACGCAGGAGATCCAGCGGCTCATCGGTCGGTCGCTGCGTGCCGTCACCGACCTGTCCAGGCTGGGCGCCCGGACGATCCAGATCGATTGCGACGTCATCCAGGCGGACGGCGGCACGCGCACTGCGAGCATCACCGGAAGCTTCGTCGCGCTGCATGACGCCGTCTCCCTGCTGCTCGCGGACGGCCGGCTCGCCGAGACGCCCATTCGCGACTACGTGGCGGCCGTGTCGGTGGGCGTCTACGCGGGCGTCCCGGTTCTTGACCTCGACTATGCCGAGGACGCGGCGTGCGACACCGACATGAATGTCGTCATGACCGGCAGCGGCGGTTTCGTCGAGATCCAGGGGACCGCGGAGGGACAGGCCTTTTCGCGCCCGGAGCTGGACGCGCTCATCGCGCTCGCCGCGGGTGGCATTCGCAACCTCATCGCCTGTCAGCGGGCCGCGCTCGGCACGACGGGTGCGCCCGGGGCGGAATAACGCGTTCGGCCGGTGAAACGGCTCGTTCTCGCATCCTCCAACCTCGGCAAGCTCCGCGAGTTTCGCGAGTTGCTCGCGCCCCTCGGGATCGAGGTCGTGCCGCAGGCGGATTTCGACGTCCCGGATGCGGAGGAACCCCACGCCACGTTCGTGGAGAACGCGCTCGGCAAGGCGCGCAACGCCGCCCGTCACACCGGACTGCCGGCGCTTGGCGACGATTCCGGCATCTGCGTGGCCGCACTCGGGGGCGCGCCGGGCGTGCATTCGGCCCGATTCGGTGGTGAGCCCAGATCCGATGCCCGGAACAACGAGCGGCTGGTTGAATTGCTGAAGACCCAGGCCGACCGGCGCGCCCATTACTATTGCGTCGTGGTGCTGGCGCGGCATGCCGAGGACCCGGAGCCGTTGATCGCGGAAGGTCGATGGGATGGCGAGGTGATCGACAACCCGCGCGGGGTGGGCGGCTTCGGCTACGATCCTTATTTCCTCGTGCCCGCGCTGGCGAAGACTGCGGCCGAGCTCGAGCCGACCCGGAAGAATGCGCTGAGCCACCGGGGAAAGGCGCTCACGCGGTTGATCGCGCTGCTGCGCGAAGCGTCGCGAGGAAGTCGCGCGCTATTCTCCGAATAGATCAGCGCTTTCCTAGCCCGCTTTGCGCGCGCTGGGGGTCACGGGTGGACGCGGCGCATCCGGCGTGGTCGGACCGGGGGACTCGGCGGATTCCTTTCCGGCGAATTCGAGCACGTTCGCGCCGTGCGCGGCCGGTTTTCCCGGTCGGCGGGAGTGCTGCCACTCCACCAGGGCAAGGCCGGCAATGCCGGCGGCAAACGCAAACCCGGCGGCCGCAGCCACGGCGCTTTCACCGTGCACCCTGGCGAAGTACAGCGTTCCGATACCGATCGCGAGCGAAAGAAGGAGTCCGGGGGCGACGACGCTCGAGACGAACGTATCCGACGTGAGCCAGGAATCGCCGGCACGTCGGCACGCGCGACCCGAGGCAAGGAGCAGAAGGACGGCGGCGGTAATCAGCGCAACACCCGAAATCTCCTGCATGGCTCGCTCCTTTTCGCGGGGATACCCGGCGTGGGATCCATCAACCCAATAGCATAGCCTCCGCCTCCGGGAGAAAGCTGACAGCAAGCTGACAGCGAGCGGAGGACGGGCCTCACCGGCCGGTGCCCGCCGCGGTCAATGGTTTCCTTCGGTCGCCCCGAACGTCGATGCGGGCGCGGGTATCATCTGCGGGCACGTGAACCCCGCACCCATGCCCGTCCAGGTCGTCCATGCCCCCTCCGCCGCGCGCGGCGTCCGGCTTACGAGCCTGCCGCCGCTCGCGCTGTACGTGCACCTGCCCTGGTGCGTGCGCAAGTGCCCGTATTGCGACTTCAATTCGCACGAGGCGCGCGCCGCAGTGCCGCAGGAGGCGTACGTCGCGGCGCTGCTCGCCGACCTCGAGACCGCGCTCCCATCGGTCTGGGGCCGCAGGACGCACGCCGTCTTTCTCGGGGGCGGCACGCCGAGCCTGTTCTCGGCGCACGCCATCGACGCGCTGCTCGCGGGCATCCGCGCCCGGGTGAATCTGGAGCCCGGCGCCGAAATCACGCTCGAGGCCAATCCCGGTACGTTCGAGGCCGACAAGTTCCGCGACTTCGCCGCGGCGGGCGTCAATCGGCTCTCGATCGGCATCCAGAGCTTCAACCCGAAGCATCTGGCGCTCCTCGGGCGCATCCACGACGCGCGCGAGGCGCACCGCGCCGTCGAGATCGCGCAGATGCACTTCACGAACTTCAATCTCGATCTCATGTACGCGCTGCCGGAGCAGACGCTCGATGAGGCCAACGCCGACGTTGCGTCGGCCGTGGCCGTCGGCGCACCGCACCTGTCCTGCTATCATCTGACGCTCGAGCCGAACACGCTCTTCCATCGACACCCGCCGCCGCTCCCCGACGAGGAGACCCAGGCGGACATTCATGAGAGCGTCGGACAACTGCTCGGCGATGCCGGCTACGGACGCTATGAGACCTCCGCTTACGCGCGGCCGGACCGGGAGTGCCGGCACAACCTCAATTACTGGCGCTTCGGCGACTACCTCGGGATCGGCGCCGGCGCGCACGCGAAGATCTCGTTCGCCGACCGGATCGTGCGCGAGGTCCGGGCGCGCACGCCGGCCG
>JAABRB010000377.1 GCA_011391185.1 Betaproteobacteria bacterium | reverse complement strand
GTCCGCCTCGCCGTAGTTTCGCACCTGCTTGGCGGCGGTGCGCGCCGTGATCAACTGCTCGATACGCTCCGGAGTCCACTCTTCCGGCAATCCCGCCCGCAGAAACGCCTCCGCATCCCGGTTCAGCATCCCCAGCACGCCGCCCAGCGAACGCAACAAACCGACTGCGTCCATCGAGCCGGTCCGGTTCGCTTCACCCGCCAGCTCGAACAGCACTGCCATGGCGTCCGGCGTATTGAAGTCGTCGTCCAGCGCTGCCCGGAAGCGCGTCGCCTGGGGGGCGCTCCAGTCGATGGGCGGAGCCTCGCGCGGCGCGCCCTTCAACGCGGTGTAAAGCCGCGCCAGCGCGCTCCGCGCCTCGTCGAGATGCTGATCGGAATAGTTGAGCGGACTCCGATAGTGCGCACGCAGGATGAAAAAACGCACCACTTCGGCATCGTAGCGAGCCAGGATGTCGCGGATCGTAAAGAAATTTTTCAGGGACTTCGACATTTTCTCGTCGTCGACCCGCACGAATCCGTTGTGCATCCAGTAGTTGACGAATCCGTCCCCATGCGCGCCCTCGGACTGGGCGATCTCGTTTTCGTGATGCGGAAACTGCAGATCCTCCCCGCCCCCGTGAATGTCGAAGTGCTTCCCGAGCAGGTCGGTGCTCATCGCCGAGCATTCGATGTGCCATCCCGGGCGACCGTCGCCATACGGCGAAGGCCAGGCGGGCTCGCCTTCCTTGGCGTGCTTCCAGAGCACGAAATCGAGCGGATCCTGCTTGCCTGCGCCGACTTCGACCCGTTCCCCGGCACGCAACTCGTCGATGGACTTGCCGGAGAGTTGTCCGTAACGGGGGAACCGTCGCACCGCGTAATTCACGTCGCCGTCCGGCGCGCGATAGGCGAGGCCGCTTTTCTCGAGTTGCTCGATCATCGCCACCATCGAATCGATGTACTGCGTCGCGCGCGGCTCGTGATCCGGCGGCTGCACCCCGAGTGCCGCGGCGTCCTCGTTCATGTAGCCGATGAAGCGCGCGGTGAGCGCGCCGATGCTCTCGCCGTTCTCCGTCGCGCGGCGGATGATCTTGTCGTCGATATCGGTGACGTTTCGGACATAGGTCACGTCGTAGCCCGACGCGCGAAGCCACCGCTGCACCATGTCGAACACCACGAGCACGCGCGCGTGGCCGAGGTGGCAGTAGTCGTACACGGTCATGCCGCAGACGTACATGCGCACGCGACCGGGCTCGATCGGAGCGAAATCCAGCTTGCTCCGGGTGAGGCTGTTGTGGATCCTGAGCATCGGTTGGAGTGTCCGGCGGGCGGCTGCGCAATCCGCAGCTTGGGTCGCCCGGGCCTTGTTGCTACAATCGACTGTCTGGTGCCGCCGTGCGCGGCGCAGTATAGCGGACTATGCGCAACTCGCCCAAATACACCACGTCGTCACCGCCCTTTTCGCCCATCGCGATTCTCGGGCTTGTCGTGCTCCTCGCGATGCCGCTCGCCGCACGTGGCGATTCACTCAAGGACGCCGATCTGCTCTTGCGGGCGGGCCGCTCCGCCCAGGCGCTCGAGACGGTGGACGGCTATCTCGCGCAGAAGCCGGGTGATATGCAGGCGCGCTTCCTGAAGGGCCTGATCCTCGCCGAGCAGAAGCGCGAGAGCGAGGCGATCGACGTGTTCGTGCGGCTCACTCAGGACAATCCGGAGTACGCCGAGCCGTACAATAACCTCGCGGTGCTCTACGCGGCCCGGGGCAACCTGGAGGACGCCCGCGCTGCGCTCGAGACAGCCGTGCGGGTCAATCCGAAGTACGTCACCGCCCAGGAGAACCTCGGCGACGTCTATGCGCGCCTCGCCGCCGCAGCGTATGAGCGCGCTGCGGTGCTCGGCGCCACGAGCAAGATCGCTCGCGCCAAGCTCAAGCTGTCTCGCGACCTTGTCGCGGCGGGTAACGGCGGACCGGGGACCCGGACAGAACGCTGAATTCCATCACTCGAACAGGAGCCTCCGCATGTTGCGCAATCTCGTCGCCATTCTCGCCATGTTCACGTTCGCAGCCCCGGCGCTCGCGGCCGACCCGCGCGTCGAGCTCAAGACCAGCATGGGGACGATCGTGCTGGAGCTCTACCCGGACAAGGCACCGAAGACCGTCGCGAATTTCCTCCAGTACGTGAAGGACGGGCATTACCAGGGGACGCAGTTTCACCGGGTGATCGACAATTTCATGATCCAGGGCGGCGGCTTCGACCGGAACTTCAAGGAGAAGCCGACGCGCGCGTCGATCGAGAATGAGGCGGCGAATGGACTCAAGAACGACATCGGCACGATCGCGATGGCGCGCCGACCGGACCCGCACTCCGCGTCGGCGCAGTTCTTCATCAACCTCAAGAACAACGATTTTCTCAACTACCGTGAACCGTCCGCCCAGGGCTGGGGCTATACGGTATTCGGCAAGGTCGTGAGTGGCATGGACGTCGTCGACAAGATCGCCAAGGTGGCGACCGCAAACGCCGGGCCGCACCAGAACGTCCCGCGCGAGCCGGTCGTCATCGAGTCGGCCAGCGTCATCAACCCCAAGTGAGGCAATCATGGTCAAGCTGAGCACCGCCCTGGGCACCATTACCCTGGATCTCGACGCCGATCGCGCGCCCGAGACGGTCAAGAACTTTCTGCAGTACGTGAAGGACGGTCACTACGACAACACCGTGTTCCACCGGGTCATCGACGGATTCATGATCCAGGGTGGCGGCTTCGAGCCCGGCATGCGGCAGAAACCCACGCGTGCTTCGGTAGAGAACGAGGCGAGCAACGGTCTGAAGAACAACCACGGCACGATCGCCATGGCGCGCACCGGCGACCCGCATTCCGCCAGTGCGCAGTTTTTCATCAATATCGCCGACAACGCTTTCCTGAACCACACCGCGCCCACCCCCCAGGGATGGGGTTACTGCGTGTTCGGGCGGGTCACCGAAGGAATGGACGTGGTGGAGAAGATCAAGGGTGTGCGCACCGGCTCGAAGGGCATGCACAAGGACGTTCCCGTCGAGGACGTGGTGATCGAGCGCGCCGAGGTCGTCTGAGCGCCGCGGCGATCGGGCGCTCGCCCCGCTCCACACTCGTCACACCTCGCTCGAGATGAGGCCGGCACTCCTCGTCTCGGATCTGCACCTCAGTCCGAAACGGCCCGAGATCGCGGAAGTCTTCTTCCAATTTTTGAGGACCGAGGCGCGCGAGGCTGCGGCCCTCTACATCCTCGGCGATCTTTTCGAGTACTGGATTGGCGACGATTCGCTGGTCGACCCCTTCAATAGTCGGGTGGCCGATGCAATCGCGGCAACGGTGGCGGCCGGCACGCCCGTCTACATCATGCACGGTAACCGGGATTTCCTGATCGGCCGGCGGCTCGCCGCGCACACCGGCATGACACTGTTGCCCGATCCGACACTCGCCGAGCTGGCGGGCGTGCCCACGCTGCTCATGCATGGCGACACGCTGTGTACCGACGACCACGAGTATCAGCGCCTGCGCGCCAAGGTACGTCGTCCGCTGTGGCAGTGGCTCATCCTTGCGCATCCGCTGCGGGTGCGCGAATGGCGCGCACAGCGCGCCCGCCGCCGCAGCGAAGCGCGCAATCGGGCACGACCTGCCGAGATCCTGGACGTGAACACCGGTGCCGTGGAAGCGGCATTCCGGGCGCACGGCTATCCCCGCATGATCCATGGCCACACGCACCGACCCGCGCGACATCAGCACGACGTCGACGGTCACCAATGCGAGCGCTGGGTGCTGGCCGACTGGTACCAGCGCGGCAGCTACCTGCGCTGCGACGCCGGCGGCGTGGAGAGCGTGCCGCTCGGCTGACTATCGAGGCGACGTTCAGCCAGGTTTTTCCCCTCCTTTTCAAGGAGGGGTG
>JAABRB010000376.1 GCA_011391185.1 Betaproteobacteria bacterium | reverse complement strand
GCTCCTTGAGCATGTTTTCGGCGATGGCCGAAGGCTGCGCGGGGCCGTCCGGGCGATCTGCATCGCGTGTCGCGACTTGCACCGAGATCCTGGGGTCGCCGCTGTTGCGGATGAAGTCGATCCGCTCCGCCCGCGACATCTGGTTCAGCGATTTCTGCAGCTCCTTCGACTTCACGACCGCCTGAGTCGTGACATACATGAGGCCGTCGGTCCCCATCTGCGGAGCGGACTCCTGCGTCACCGATGCGATGTAATCGCCGCTGTGGGCGAGCAGCGTTTCCCGGACCTTGTCGTAATGCTTGGAAAGCGACGCCTGCTGGACGTACAGCCCCAGCGCCTTTTCCACGAGCTGGCTGCGCGAGTCGGCGCGTAGTGCGGATTGCAGCGCGCCCTGATCGCCCTTGTACCGCGCGTCGGTCGGATCGACGAGTCCCAGGGCCGTGACGACAATCGTCCCGGGTCGTGCCGGCGGCGCGGTCTGCGCCGCGGAAGCGGCCGCCGGCGTGACGGGCGGTGTCGGGGCGCCTTGTGGCGCGGACGGCGGCGTGGACGCAACCGCTGGCGCGGGTGCCGAAGTCGGCGCGCCTTTGGACGTTGGTTCGCTCTGCTGAGCCGTTGCGGCCGGGTCGGGTGACTTGTTCACGAGCAGCATCACGGCGGCCGTGATCGCGACCACGGCGATGACCCCGAATACCGCGAAGACCGGCAGCTGGGAGCGGCGCGTCGCCGGAGCCTGCGTTGCCGCGGACTCCTTGCGTCCATTCATCTTCATCGTCTGCTGGGTCGCGCCGGACGACGGCGTCCGGGTGCGGGCGGTGGCGTCGGCACCCTGCGGCGATTGCATGATCGTGTCGCCCATCAGCAGCGTCGTGTCGCGGGCGACGACGGTCGCATCGCTCGCGGCATTCGTGCCGCTCGCCGCCGCCTCGGTAGCGCTCTTGATCGCGGCCGCGAACTCGCGCCCGGTCTGGTAGCGCTCGTCGGGGCGCTTCGCCAGGGCCTTTTGCACCACGGCATCGAATGCCCGTGGCACCTGCACGTTCAGTTTCGACGGCGGCAGCGGCTGCTCCTGCAGCACCTTGTGCATGATCGTCGTGACCGATCCGGTGAAGGGTTTCTCGCCGGTCAGGAGCTGATACAGGATCACGCCGGCCGAGAAGATGTCCGACCGGCCGTCCACCGTTTGCCCCATGAACTGCTCGGGTGACATGTAGCTCGGCGTGCCGAGCACCATCCCCGCCTGGGTGAGATTCGACGATTCGATGCGCGCGATGCCGAAGTCGGCGACCTTCACCGTGCCATCCTCGAGCACGATGATGTTCGCCGGCTTGATGTCGCGGTGGACGACGCCGTTGCGATGCGAGTAGTCGAGCGCATCGAGCAGCTGGGTCATGACCTGCAGGACGCCCGCGGTGCCGAAGCGCTCGTTCTTGCCGAGGATGTCCTGGAGCTCGCGGCCCTTCACGTACTCCATTGCAATGTAGTACGTGCCGTCGTCCAGGCCGAAATCGTAGACGGACACGATGTTCGGGTGCGTCAGCCGGCCGGCCGACTGCGCCTCGCGGCGGAATCGCGCGAGCTGCTCCTGGGCGTCTTCGCCCTGGAGGTTCTCGGCGCGAATCGTCTTGATCGCGACCGTCCGCTCGATCATCGGGTCGTAGCCCTCGTAGACCACGCCCATGGCGCCCTTGCCCAACTCGCGCCGGATCTCGAATTTGCCGAGCTTCGTGGTATCACTCATGCGCCGCTCTCCCCACGGTCAATCACTCCCGTCTCAAGACGCCGACGCCGGCAGCGGGCCGGCGTCGCGCGTCGTGCGTTTCCAGGCGGGATCACTTGTACTTGCTGTCGATCTCCCACACCGACTTCTGGATCAGGCGCTGGACCATCGTGTCCAGGCCGACGCCGCCTTGCGCGGAACTCGATATGCCCAGCACGGAGGTACCCGTCGCGCCGATCTCCATCTTCTCCTCGGTGTAGCCCTGCGCGACCTGCTCGGTCGTCTCGGCGTCCATGATCTTGTAGCGCATCCCGATCACCCAGACGCCGGTCGAGTCGCCGGTCTTGACCGATCCGACGGCGCTCCCGCCGATCGCCCCGGCCCGGGCGCCCCCGGTCGAGCCGCTGAACGCGCCGAGCAGACCGATCACGTTGCCGATCGCCGCGCCGTCGAACCCCTGTTGCGCCGCCGCGACCTGCTCGGTCTTGAGGATATCGAATTTGACGATGTACTTCGTGGTGCGCAGCTTGCCCACGCCGAGGTACTGGCGGGCTTTCTGCGGGTCGCCGAGGTTGTAGGCCAGCGTGAACTCGTTCAGAAGCGGCCCGAGGTTGGAGCGCTCGAGCACCTGGAAGTTGGCCTTGGAGAGTTCGATCTCGCCGAAGTCGGCGATGTTGGTCGGGCCGAACTTCTGGATGAAGGTCGCGTTGCTGCTCTTGATCTCGCCCGGGATCACGACCAGCGCGGGCCCCATCTTGGCGGCGTTGGTGTACTCGATCGGCTTGTACATGCCCTTGTCGGCCATCGCATTCGCGCGCTCCGACGTGCTGGTGCCGGCGGTCGGCGAGGCACTCTCGAACGTGGGCTGGGCGAAGGCCGAGCCGGCGAGCGCAAGGCCACCGATGAGGCTGACGATCAGGCTGCCGCGATCCTTGTTCATGACGATACCTCCGCGAGTAAACCGCTGTGAATTGTGCGACGCAGGGAGCGGGGCGTCCCGGCTCACTTCGTCACCTTGCCCGTCGCCGGGGCCGCGGGCTCCGCGTTCCGGCAGTAGTCGCTGTAGAGTTTCGAGACGACCTCGTCCGCGTGCTCGTCCAGCAGCGTGAGGGCCATCGAGCGGACGTCAGGTCCGGCATACGAACTGGCGGCCGCATTCGCGTCCGCAACGGTGCGCCCGCTGGACGCCGCCAGCGTGAATCCCATGCCCACCGTGACCTGATTGACGCGCATGATCGGGTTGACGATCGACTGCGAAGTGATCAAGCCGCGCAGGATGAAGCTCGCGCCCAGTCGCTTGGATGCGGACAGGGCCAGATCGGGGTCGTTCTTGAAGTACGCATCGATCTCGGCCTGCGCGATCTGCTTGCGGATCTCCTCGGGCGTGTAGGTTCTCAGGCCCAGCGCCTGCAACCGGGAATTGATCATCTGGAAGTGCGGCCCGTAGTTGTTCTGCTGGGCGAGCACGTAGCCGTTCGATTGCTGCTCGCCGATGATGACCATGATCTTCTTGTTCTTGATCGATTCCCGGCACGGCGTCGAAATGTTCTGTATGACGCGTTGCTGGCGGGCGGCCGTTTCGGCGGCCTGCCGCTCGGCGCCGGGGTTCTGCTCGAACTTGAATCCCTGCGCGGCCGCGCCGCCCGGTAGCAACACGCCAAGGGACACTGCGCCGAGCGCGAGGAATCGCCACACGAGCCGCCCTGAGAGCGTCTTCAACTCTGCCGCCATTCGGTCTCCCCCGAGACGCCCAATGTAGTACATCGGATTCCCGGCATCAATACCGACCGCCGCGTGCGAGCAATCCGTCGCGGAGCGGGACGGCCGCTCCTTTTCACTTGTCAAGGAACGCGGACGCCGGCTTGCGGATATGCATCACATTAAGCGCCGATTCCCGGGAGTCGGGCGCGTCGGGGAGTCGACAGGCGC
>JAABRB010000375.1 GCA_011391185.1 Betaproteobacteria bacterium | reverse complement strand
GGATAACCGCCGGGCGGCTGGATATAGGCGCCCTGGGGCGTTGGCACAACATAGCCGGTGCCTCCGGGGCCCACGATGACCGAGCCGCCGTTCCCGGTTGGCGCGATCACGGTTGCGGGTTGATTCGGTCCGATGATCGTGGTGCCGCCCGCCGGATTCCGCCGGATGTAGGTCGTGCCGTAGCCCGGCGTCAGGATCGTCGAGCCACCCGCGTTGGGCACGATGTAGGTCGGCTGTCCGCCCGGGCCCAC
>JAABRB010000374.1 GCA_011391185.1 Betaproteobacteria bacterium | reverse complement strand
CGCGAGCATTCCCTCCGCACCGTAGTAGCGGTCGACCCGGGCGAGTGCAGCGTCTATAGCCCGGTCGGTGCACGCGGCAGCTTTCTGATAGAGCACGCTCGATCCCGTCACCAGGGCGACGGCGGCGTGGAACCCGAGCCGCCGGTAGAACCAATCGAAATCGAGATTCACGGAGCGCAGCTCCGGAGGATAGATCCCCGTTCGCATGAGCACCGCGAAAGCCAGCGCGGAAAACACCAGCAGTTGCAGCTGCGCCACCACGTGCCCGCTGGTGTAGGGCTCGTAGCTCACGGGGTAAGGCAGCAGCGCGTAGAGCGCAGCGGGGAAACTGCCGATTCCGATGCAGAGCGCCGCCGCAATCGCCATCGCGATCAGCATGTTGAGCGGAGCTTCCTTGCACCGGATGCCGGCATCGTGGGCGAAAAACGCAAAATAGGGGATCTTGATCCCGGCATGGTGGAAGACGCCGGCCGACGCGAAGAGAAGAACGAGCCACACGAACGGATGGCCTTCCGACGCTGCAGCCGCCATCACCATCGACTTGGTCACGAAGCCGCTGAATAGCGGGAATGCCGAGATCGAGGCCGCCCCCACGATACAGAAGCCGGTGGTCCACGGCATCGATTTGTACAGCCCGCCGAGCTCGCTACCCTTCACGGTGCCGGTACGCAGGAGCACCGCCCCCATGGACATGAACAGCAGCGCCTTGAACAGGATGTCGGCGAAAGCGTGCGCGACTGCCCCGTTCAGCGCGAGGTCCGTGCCGATACCGATGCCGACCACCATGAACCCGAGCTGGTTGTTCACGCTGTACGCGAGCACGCGCCGCAAGTCGTTCTCGATCACGGCGTAGAAGATCGGGAACGCGGTCATCAGCGCACCGACCCAGATCAACATTTCCGTGCCCGCGAAACCCCGCGCAAGCGCGTAGATGCCGAGCTTGGTGGTAAAGGCCGACAGCACGACCGTCCCGGTCTCGGTCGCCTCGGGGTAGGCGTCCTGGAGCCAGTTGTGGAGCAGCGGAAACGCGCTCTTGATGCCGAACGCCGCGAGGAGCAGCCACGCGCCCGGCTGCTCGAGCGTGAAATGGTCGAATGCGAGCGATCCGCCGTGCTGCACATAGACGAGCGAACCCGCGAGCAGCAGCAGTCCGGACACGAGCTGGATGATCACGTAGCGCAATCCGGAATGGTAGGAACGCTCGGTCCGACGCGCCCAGATCAAGAGGACCGAGGACACCGCGGTGAGCTCCCAAAAGACGAAGAGCGTGAGCAGGTCGCCTGCGAATACCGCGCCGAGCGCGCTGCCGCCATACACGAGCGCCGCCACGTGCTGCACGGTATCGTCGTGATGCAGCGCATAGATCGCATTCAGCGCGGCAGCGATGAGGAACACGTACCCGAACAACAGGCTGAGCCTGTCGACCCGCATCAGGGTCAGGGTGTAGTCGAGGACGTGCACCTCGCCGTACGAGCCTTGCGGAAGACCGATCAGATGGACGAACGCGACGATGGGGAGGGCGAGAAGCCAGGCGCGGCGCGCCCACCCGCGGAGCACGGGAACCAGCACGGCCCCGAGAATCAGGATCAGCGCGGTGGGAAACTCAGCGCTCATAGTAGTCCTCGGGCCGCTTGAGCACGCGTCGCAGGGCCTTGGCCGTCAAAACAAGCGCCACGCAGGCAACGAACCCGTACACGGCATAGAAGCCGAACCACGCGGCGAATCCGAACTCCCCGTGCCAGTGGACGAAGAATCCCGCCGCGACAAGCGCAATTCCGATCGCCCAGACCGCGCGATAGAGCCTGGTGACGTTTTCGCTGCGATCGAGCCAGTAGGTTTTTTCGGCCTTGCGGATCGTGTCCGGCATCGAAGGGCTCCTCAGTCAGGCAGTCCCGCCACTTGACGGGCGAGCTGAAGCGGCACATCGGCGAAGAAGAACAGTGCAATCGTCATCGCGGCGGTCGCAACCAGCGCGATCAGGATCGGGATCGGCGCCTCTCCGTGCGCGGCCTCCGCATCGCGCGGCGGACGGAAGAATGCCGCGTAGATGATGGGCAGGAAGTAGGCGGCATTCAACAGAGTGCTCACGATCAGCACGACGATCGCGCCTACCTGACCGGTCGCCGCCGCGCCGGAAATGATGTACCACTTGCTTACGAAGCCCGCGGCGGGCGGCACGCCGATCAGCGATAACGCGCCGATGGTGAACGCTGCCATCGTCACGGGCATGCGCCGTCCGATGCCGTCGAGCTGGCTGACTTCCGTCTTGTGCGCCGCCGTGTAAATGGCGCCGGCAGCAAAGAACAGGGTGATCTTGCTCACCGCGTGCGCCGCGATGTGAAAGACGGCACCGACCACCGAGAGCGGCGTGAGCAATGCGGCGGCAAGCACGACATAGGAAAGCTGGCTCACCGTGGAGTAGGCGAGCCGCCGTTTCAGGTTGTCGGAGCGCAGCGCGATGACTGAAGCAAGAATGATCGTAAGGCCGGCGATGAACGGCAGCCAGTCGACGCTCGAGAGTCCGGCGATGTTCTCGACGCCGAAGGTGTACACGATCACCTTTACCACGGTGAACACGCCCGCCTTCACAACCGCAACCGCGTGCAGCAAAGCGGAGACCGGCGTGGGCGCGACCATCGCGGCGGGCAACCAGCGGTGGACCGGCATCAGGGCGGCCTTGCCGATTCCGAACATGAAGAGCGCGAGCAGGCCACCGGTGGCCGCCTTGCTGAGATGATCATCCAGTATTCCGCCGGGCAGGAAATCGGTCGTCCCCGCGACTTGCCACGTGAAAATGATGCCGACGAGCAGGAACACGATCGAGGTGGTCAGCAGATAGCCGAGATACATTCGGCCACCCCGTCTTGCTTCCGCGTCGCCGTGGTGCGTCACCAGCGGATACGTGATCAACGTCAGGGCCTCGTACGCGAGGAACAGCGTGACCAGGTTGCCGGCGAATGCAATCCCCATCGTCGCGCCCAGCGCACCGGCGAAGCACACGTAGAAGCGCGTCTGGTGCGCTTCCCGATTCGCCCGCATGTAGCCGATCGAGTAGATCGAGTTGACGATCCACAGCCCGGACGCGACAAGCGCAAACAGCATGCCGAGTGGCTCGATCCGGAAACCGAGCAGAAGTCCCGGCAGGATCTCGAACAGCGCCAGCTGGGGCCGCTCGCCCGCCAGCACGTGCGGTGTGATCGACGCGACGGTCAGGAAGAGGAGCGTCGCGGTCGCGAGCGTGATTGACTCGCGCAGATTTGGCGCGCGGCCGGCCGCGGCGATCAGCGCGGCGCCAATGAACGGGATCACGAGCGCCGCGACGAGGGCCGCAAAGGGACTCAACGCACGCCTCCGAGCAGCACTTCCGCGGCGCGTGATGCGGTGCCGACCGTGAACGACGTATCGAGCCCGAGGTAGATGGTCAGCGCCACGAGCACGTAGGCAGGGACCAGCAGGGTCGCTGGCGCTTCCCTGATGCCCGCCAGCGCCGGGCCGGGCTCACGGAAATACGCAACCTCGACAAACCGCCATACGTACCAGACCGCGATCAGCGAACTCACGACCGGAAGAAACACGATCCACCAATGGCCCGTGTCGATCGCGCCGAGCACCAGGTACCACTTGGAGACGAAACCGGCGGTTGCCGGGACGCCGATCAGGCTCAGACCACCGACCACGATCCCGGCGCAGGTGAGCGGCATCACGCGCGCGAGCCCGGCGAGATCCCCGAATTGAAGGCTGCGCAGCCGGAACCCGATGCAGCCCGCGAGCAGGAAGAGGGCCGCTTTCGTCACGCCATGATTGAACAGATGCACGACCGCACCGGTCAGGCCCGCCTGGTTGGCGAGCGCGATGCCGAACGTGATGTACCCGATCTGGCCCAGGCTCGAGTAGGCGAGCAGGTGTTTGAGGTTGCTCTGGTACGCCGCCGCGGCGG
>JAABRB010000373.1 GCA_011391185.1 Betaproteobacteria bacterium | reverse complement strand
CATGTTGGCCGGAAAGCGGAGCAGCGCCTCACCGTCGCCGGTCACCGGAATCCGGGCGCGCGCGAGCTGCACCACCCCGCCGGAAAATGTCGGTTGCGCTTTTTCGCCGGCGGAAGCGAGCAGCACGGCCGCCGGAAGGCTGGGGTAGATGAGACCCTGTGCCGCGTGGAACAGGCCGACCTTCCGAACGACCCCGTCATCATCGGCGCGGATGTTGACGACGCCCACGAGGGCATCGCTCGTCTGCAAGTACTTCTCGAGCGGCAGCTTCAGGTAATGCCAGCCGATGTGAGGCAACCCCTGCTCGTTGCCTGCGCGCAGGAATCCGCCGGGTGTCGTGGTGTACATGAGCTCGCGGCCGATCGCCCGGGCGGCCAGGCGGCGCCCGTAGCTGTCGGCCGACTCCAGCGCGACCGGGAGCCCCGCGGCAGCGAGCACCATGTTGGGTTTCAGCGCTTCGGCGAAGTGCTGGGAACCGGGCCGTTCTTCCGCCAGCAGCAGGTTGAACGCAACGGTTCGCGCCCCGTGTTTCGTGAGATACCGGGCGGTGTCGGCGAACACGTCGTGGGCGTAGGGCCACGGGCCGTATTCGCGCGACAGCCGCTCGATCGCCGCCTCGTCCGCATCGAACACCACGACCGAGTCGAGGTTGACCGCCCGCGCAAGCACGTCCTGGTGCACGTCACCGAGCCACCAGTTGAGCCGCTGATAGAGCGTGGTCTGGGCGAGCAGGATCGAAAGCAGCAGAGCGACCGCGCAAACGGCCACCGCCCGCCCGCCTGCATTGCCCGACACGCGATCGGTTAGCACGACGTTCGCCTTTCCCCCCGGAACATTTCATTCTAGCCTATGCCCGCGCCCGCGGCGGGCGGGGAATGACGCCGCATGCCAAATCCCGCCGCCCGATCGCGGTGGCGCGATGTGCCAGTCGGAACGACGACGGGGGCGGGATGCAGAAGCGCGCCCGGCAGGCTATCCTCGTCCTTTCTGACCGCTCATCGTTCAATCCGAAATGAAGTTCTGCATCGTCGGTGCCGGAGCGATCGGCGGCCTGGTCGGCGCCCGGCTCGCCATGGCCGGGCACGAAGTCTCGCTCGTTGCGCGGGGCGAGCACCTTTCGGCCATCCGCTCGCACGGGCTCACCTACCGTGCGCCGGACAGCCGCGAGACGC
Source organism: Betaproteobacteria bacterium (assembly GCA_011391185.1). The sequence goes on along the minus strand of JAABRB010000373.1, from coordinate 2,772 downwards.
GGTTGCGGTTGCCGGCTTCGGACCGGCCCGAGGATTTCGGTCGTCAGGATGCCGTCCTCATCGCCCTCAAGGCGCATTCGATCGCGCCGATGCTGCCGCGCCTCGTCCCGCTGCTCGCCGCAGGCACGCCGGTCGTCACCGCGATCAACGGGTTACCGTGGTGGTACTTCTACGGCGCGGGGGGCGCGCACGACGGGCGCTGCATTCAATGCCTCGACCCGGAAGAAGCGATGCGCCGCGCGCTCGACCCGTCCCACGTGCTGGGCTGCGTCGTTCACGCGGCGGCCGAAGTCATTGCACCGGGTACCGTGAACCACACCGGTGGCCGCGATTTCATCTTCGGCGAGATCGACGGACGGATGAGCGAGCGCACCCGGTCGCTTGCCGATGCCTTCACCGGAGCCGGACTCGAAGCGCGGATCACCGCCCGCATCCGGGACGAGATCTGGACGAAGCTCATCGGCAACCTTTCGGTGAACCCGATATCGGCACTCACCGGGGCGCGCATCGGCGAGGTTCTGGACAATCCGGAGCTCTGCGCGCTGGCGCGGGCGATGATGGCCGAGGGAATGCGCGTCGCCGACGCTTACGGCGCCCGCATCTCCGTGACCATCGAGGAGCGCATCGCGCTCGGGCGCAAGGTTGGCGGCGCCAAGACATCGATGCTCCAGGACATCGAGAAAGGCCGTCCCCTGGAGCTCGATGCGATCGTGGCGGCGGTGATCGAGCTGGGGCGCCGCGCCGGGGTCGAGACACCGAGTATCGAGGCCGTCACCGCGCTGATTCGTGCGCGGGAAAGGCACGCTGCACGAGGTTGAATTGACGTGGATCACGAAAGCGCATGCGTCCCGATACGGCGCTGCGCCACGGCTTGGCCGGTACGAGTCATATCGGGTAATCTAGCGGTCATTCGGTGCATTCGCCGAAGGCGCGTCGTCAGCTGTCGCGACAAGCAGAACGCCGGAGAACGGCGCAGGGTCCGACCGGACGGCGCCGGAATCAATCCAGTTCATCGAGGAGAGTTCGCATGTTCTCAAAACGACTCATGGCATCCGCAGTTGTGGCCGCCGGACTTCTGGCGGCGGTGCCCGCAGCCGCGCAAACGACGCTGACTTTGTCCAGCTGGGTGCCGCCGCAGCATCTGCTCACCCGGGCCATGGTCGAGTGGGCCGACGAGGTCGAGAAGGCCTCCGGTGGCCGCATCAAGCGCACGCTGGTGCCGAAGGCCGTTGCGGCGCCGCCCGGAACGTTCGACGCCGTGCGCGACGGTCTCGCCGATGTGTCCTTCAGTGTCGATGGCTACACGCCCGGGCGGTTTGTGCTCACCCGCGTCGCGGAATTTCCGCAGCTCGGGGAGACCGCCACGACGGTTTCGGTCGCCTACGAGCGGATCTCGCGCCGCCATTTTGCGAAGGCGGACGAGCACAAGGGCGTCCGGGTCCTCACGGTGTTCACCCATGGACCGGGCGAGATCTACAACACCAAGCGCGCGATCAGCACGATCGGCGACCTGGCCGGCCTCAAGATCCGCGTCGGCGGCGGCATGATCAACGAGCTCGCGAAGAACCTCGGGGTGGACGCCCTGTTGAAGCCCGCGCCGCAATCCTACGAGATCCTCTCGACAGGGGTGGCGGACGGCGTGTTTTTTCCGGCCGAATCGGTCGTCTCGTTCAAGCTCGAGAAGCTGATCAAGTACGCCACGCTCGTCCCGGGCGGTCTCTACAACACCTCGTTCGCTTTCATCATGAACCCTGACAAGTACAACAAGATGTCGCCGGCGGACAAGAAGGTGATCGACGACTGGTCAGGCGAGAAGCTTGCCCGGTTGATCGGCAAGTTCTGGGACCAGGGCGACGTGATCGGCCGTGCGGCGCTGAAGACCCACAACGTCCCGACGATCACCGCGAACGCAGCCTTCCTCGGCGAGCTGAACACGAAGATCGGTCCGCTCGAGGCGACGTGGTTCAAGCTGGCCGCGGAAAAAGGCGCGGACGGGAAGAAGGTGCTCGCCGAGTTCCGGGCCGAGATCAAGAAGGCCGAAGCGGGCAACTAGGCAGCCGGACGACAATGGAAGAAAGGCGCGACGCGGGCGCGAGCCCGCGTCGCGCATTCAATGCGGCTTGGACCGGGAACATTCGGCCGCGCGGGAGACGCGCTGGTCGGCGGTGTCGCCGCCATCATCCTGTTCGGAATGATGGCGCTCACGTTCGTCGACGTTTTCATGCGCTACATCGTGGGCGTTTCGATCCGCGGCAGCTTCGAGATCACCGAGCTCATGATGGTGATCCTCATTTTCGCGGGTCTGCCACTCGTATCGCGCAAGGACGAGCACGTCACCGTCGATCTGGTCGAGTACCTGTTCCCGACGCGCGTGCGGATAGCCCTGCGCGTCATTGCCCACGTCGTCTGCGGCGCGCTGCTGCTCGGCATGAGCTGGCTGATGTGGCGCAAAGCCGGTGAGATCGTCGGCTACGGCGACGTCACGGCGGCGCTACGCGTCGAGCTGTGGCCCTATGTTTACTTCATGTGCGCGCTCGCGCTCGTGACCGCCCTCATTCATTTTTTCAGGGCCTTTCGTCGGCCGGACGATCTCGGCTGACGGGGGGGCGTGAGCTGATCCCCGGATCCGGCAGCGATTTCGCCATGGAGGCCCATGGAGGCCTAGTGTCCCGAATCAGGGATTCGTTGAACAAGTTCTCAGGTGGAACTGCCCTATCCATGATCGACAAGTACGCCGAAGGCAAGCGAAAACTGCTCGGTTCGCCGTCAGGC
>JAABRB010000372.1 GCA_011391185.1 Betaproteobacteria bacterium | reverse complement strand
TTACATGCCTACATCTAGACGCCCGCAAGAACCCCGAAGATCGCCGCTCCAAGAGGGGGCCCGCTACGCCAAAGCCGCGGGGCGGCCGAGGAACTTCGGGCTAAGGCCGGTCCGGCTGGAGCAGCCCGTTCGTCACGCCGGTACTCGTCAGACGACGACACTGCGAAGCGGTGAGCGCCGTGCTTTTCGGTGCGGTCTCCTCGCGCATGAGATTGCCCGGGAGATCGGAATGCGCGCCGCTATTGGCGAGCACGTGCACGAGCTCGTGGGCGATGACGACGGGAAGATCGCGCGTGCCCGCGGTAATCCACACGGTGTCGGTCATCTCCGGCCGCGACCGGCTGTTCCCCCGACCGATCGCCTCCGCTTCGAACGCCGGCTGATTGCGCGTATCGGCCACGAAGAAAACGGCCGGGCGCGCGAGCCGCACGCGCCGCGCCAGCTCGCGGGAAACCGGCGTTGCGAGATACCGGTATCGGGCGGGACCGTCGAACTCGTAGAGTTCCACGAACGTTGTCTTGATTCCACATTGCGCAAGGATCCGGAGGGCCTGTTGCGTGGCCTCGAGAATGACTTCCGGAGTCCAACCGGCCGCGCGCATCACCACCATTTCGAGACGCAACCGGTGCGTAGGCTCAGGCGCGCCGGTTACGTCGAGCCCCGCTTGCGGCAACGGCCAGCTTCGCACGAGCCGCAGCGGCGGATCTTCGCCGGATACCCGCTCGTCCGCCGGCCAGGCTCCCGCGACGATGATCAGCGACACGAGGCCCGCCAGGACACTCCGCGCGAGGTATTTTCGGAACCGACGCGTTGGCGCATCCGGCCCGTGACGCTCCGATGTCTCCATAGTTGAGAGCGAGTCTAGCGTCCTCACTGCAGTACCGCACTTCATTCTCCTGTCATTCGTCCCCCATGCGCTCTGGTCTGATCCCCCGGTAAAATTGCGGGATGCACGCGATCCGCAGCGCCGCCGGGGTGGCCCGCTCGGCGCCGCTCCCGAGCGCTTTTCGCTCGCGCGGTGCCGCGGCAGTTGTGCGCGCCGCCCTTTTCGTTGCGATGGCCTGCACGTGCGCAGCGGCGCGTGGCGAGCTGCCGTATCGAGTCGAGGTCGAAGGTCCCGACAATCTCAAGAAAGCCATCGAACCGACACTCGACCTCCCGCGGTGGAAGGACTACCCGGGAATGACGCCCGATCTGCTCCGGCGTCTTGCGATCGAGGAGCGCGACGAGATCCGCGCCGTCGTCGAGGCCGAAGGTTACTTCTCGGCCAAGGTCAGCGTCGAGGTGACCGAGGGCGAGCCGGAGTGGCGGGTGCGGATCGTGATCGAGCCGGGTGAGCGAATCCGGATCACGAATGTGGAGATCCGCTTCAGCGGCCCGTTTCTGAACGACGCGGATGCCGAGGAGCGGATGAAAGCGGCGCGCAAGGCCTGGACACTTCGGGTCGGAGAGCCCTTTCGCCAGGCGGACTGGAGTGCGGCGAAGGCGGACGCCGTGCGGCGGATCGCCGCACGGAAATATGCCGCCGCCCGCGTCGCCTCCAGCGAGGCGCGCATCGACCCCGGCAAGGCGCAGGCGACGCTGGACGTCGAGATTGCGAGCGGGCCGGTATTCCGGGTCGGCGCGCTCGAAGTGCGCGGCACGAGCCGTTACGATCCGAGGATCGTCGAGCGCCTGAACCCCATGCATCCCGGCGACGAGTATTCCGAGGAGAAAGTGATCCTCTTCCGCCGGCGTCTCCTCGAGCTCGGACACTTCGCAAGCGCGGAAGTCGCGCTCGACGCGAATCCGGAAAACGCGGACGCGGCGCCGCTGCGCGTGGCGGTGATCGAAGGGCGAGCCAAGCGGATCGACGGATCCGTCGGGTTCACCACGGACTCCGGGTTTCGCGTTCGCATGAATTACAGCGATGCGGATCTGCTCGGCGAGCATTGGCGATTGCGCGCCGAGCTCCTCTATGAGCGCGATATTCAAGGCGGCATGGTAAGTGTCGACTCGCAGCCGTTGCCGGGCGGATCGTGGAACACGGTGATCGGCCGCATCCAGCGCAAGGACGTGGAAGGCGAGTTGACGGAAACGGGCGCGGTCACGGTCGCGCGCCAGTGGGGACTCGAGCGCCTGCCCTCGAGCCTCTCGGCGACATGGCTCCACGAGCGGCAGGAGGTGGGCGGCGTCAACAGCGACACCACGTGGGCGACCTATCTGAATTACCGCTACACGACGCGCAATACCGACGTGGTCGGATCGCCGCGCAGCGGATACCTTGGAACACTCAATGTCGGCGGTGCGGTTCCCGGGCTTTCCAGCCGGGCATTCCTGCGTGGCACCGCGAAATTGAACGGTTTCATTCCGGTCACGCGCGACGATGACCTGCTGCTGCGCGCGGAGGCCGGCGCAGTATGGGCCAACTCCCGGACTGGAATACCCTTTGCCTATTTGTTCCGCACCGGCGGCGATCAGACCATACGCGGCTACGCATTCGAGAGCATCGGAATCGACCTGGGGGGCGCCGTCGCATCCGCCCGCTATATGGCCCTCGCCAGCGCCGAGTTTACCCACTGGTTTACCGACGTCCTCGGCGGCGCAGTCTTCGTGGACGTCGGCGACGCGTTCGAGAAGATGGACACCTTCGACGCCAAGTGGGGTTATGGTGTGGGCGTCAGGGTACGCAGTCCGATCGGTCCTTTTCGCGTCGACGTGGCCTACGGCCAGGCAGTGAAAGAGTTCCGATTGCACTTCTCGGTAGGGTTCAGCTTCTGATGACGAAGACGGGCAAGAAGCGTTACGGATTGCGTGCGCTGGCCGTCCTCGCAGTGCTCGGAGGACTTCTCGCGGGAGGTCTCGCGTGGGTTGCGTCGAGCGAGATGGCGTTTGCCTGGACGCTCGCGCGTCTCGAGACAGTGAGCGGCGGAAGAGTCAAGGTCTCGGGCGTGCACGGTACGCTCTTCGGGCCGATTGCCATCGATCGAATCGATTACGCGGATGAATCCATGCAGGTCCGGGCCGGAAACGTGCGGCTGACCTGGTTCCCGTGGGCACTGCTGGGAGACCGCCTCGCCATCGGCACGCTTTCGGCGCAGCAAGTCTCGTTGCACATCCTCCCGTCGGCGGGGGAGGCGTCGATTCCCGCGTCCATCGCGCTTCCCCTGCGCGTGAGTGTCGACCGTGCTGCCGTCGCCGGGATGGAGATCGTGAGCGGCGAGTCACGCCTTGCCCTGCGCGATATTTCACTGGGTTACGAGGGCGATTCCCGGGCGCATCGCGTGCGTTCGCTGCGCGTGGCGTCCGACTGGGGAGCGCTGGAGGCGGACGGCGAGATCGCCGGTCGCGATCCGTTTGCGCTTTCGGCGAATGTGATTCTGAGAAACGTGCCCGGGCGCATGGCGAAGGTCGCACTCTCTGGGATGCTCCGGCGCATCGACGCGAATGTAGAAGCGGACTTCGACGGGATTCGGGCTCGGGCCGATGCACTGATAAAGCCATTCGATCCGCTCTGGCTTGAAAAGCTCGCAGCGCGGGCAGAGGGAATCGATCTCGCCCGGCTGGTGAAGGACGCCCCGGCAAGCGATATCACGCTGCTGATCACCGCCGCAAGTCGGGATGCGCAAAATGTCGCTGGCACGCTGCAGGCGAGCAACGCGACAGCGGGAGCGCTGGACGGGGGGCGCATTCCCGTGCGCGAGGTCCAGTCGAATTTCCGCACCGATTTCCGCTCGGCGCGATTGGAATCGCTCCAGATCGCGATGCACGGTGGTGGAGACTTGAGCGGATCGGGCGCATGGACCGGAGACCGCGCCACTTTCTCACTCGGTGCGCGCGCCATCAATTTGCGGGGAATATACGCCAGCCTGCTCGCCACCGAGCTGGGCGGGAAAATTGATGCATCCCTCACGGAGTCGGGGGAGACAGTGCGCATGCGACTGGCGCAGGGACCGCTGGAGATCC
>JAABRB010000371.1 GCA_011391185.1 Betaproteobacteria bacterium | reverse complement strand
GGGGTGGTTGGAGGTTTGAGCAGCGCGTGCCACCACCCCGTCGCCTGCGGCGACACCCCTCCTCGGAGAGGAGGGGAGAAAGTAAATATCCCCTCCTTTTCAAGGAGGGGTGGCTGCGGAGCGGACGGGGTGGTTACCGCTTCGATCCGCGCACGCACCACCCCGTCACCTTCGGTGCCACCCCTCCTCGGAGAGGAGGGGAAAAAGAGAAACCTCACCTCCTTTTCAAGGAGGGGTGGCTGCGACGCAGCCAGGGTGGTTGGAGGTTTGAGCAGCGCGTGCCACCACCCCGTCGCCTGCGGCGACACCCCTCCTCGGAGAGGAGGGGAAAAAACTTCGCGCCTGCGCCGCGGTAAACTCCGTGCCATGAGCTCCCTACGCATGCCGGTCGTGTTTTTCGGGCACGGCAGCCCGATGAACCTGGTCGCCGACAACCGCTACACGCAGACGTGGCGGGATATCGGCCGCTCGTTGCCCAAACCGAAAGCGATCCTTTCGATCTCCGCACACTGGTTCACGCAGGGTGTGGGCGTGACCGCGATGGACGCCCCCAGGACCATCCATGATTTCTACGGGTTCCCCAAGGCGTTCTACGACATGCGCTACCCGGCGGCCGGCGTTCCGTCGCTTGCGCGCCAGGTGCGTGAGCTCCTTGCGCCGGTCGATGTCGGGCTCGACCAGAAGTGGGGTCTGGATCACGGCACCTGGACGGTGCTCCATCACGCCTATCCGGACGCGGACGTGCCGGTCGTGCAGCTGAGCATCGACGCGACCCAACCGGGGGCGTTTCATTACGATGTCGGCAGACGCCTCGCACCATTGCGCGATCAGGGCGTCCTGATCGCGGGCAGCGGCAACGTGATCCACAACCTCGCGTTGCGCAATCGCGACGAGAGCGCGCCGGCCTTCGACTGGGCGGAACGGTTCAATGGTCAGGTGCGCGACCACATCGAGCGTCGCGAGCACGAACCGCTCGTCGCGTGGGAAGGCATGGGCAACGACGCCGGCCTCGCAATCAACTCCGCCGAGCACTACCTCCCGCTGCTCTACTGTCTCGGCTTGCACCGCGAAGACGAGCCGAGCCGAATCGCCGTGGATGGCATCGAGCAGGGCTCGCTCGGCATGCTTACAGTCGTGTTCGGCGGCTAGGCAGCCGCTGGAGTTCCGCAACGTCAATCCCCGCCAGCGAGGTCGCCATGAAAGCCGTCGGACTGCTGCGTTATCTGCCAATCGACGATCCCGAATCGCTGCTCGACGTGGAGCTGCCGAAGCCGGTGCCGAGCGGACGCGATCTTCTGGTCGAGGTCAACGCGATCTCCGTCAACCCCGTCGATACCAAGCAGCGCGCGCCGAAGGATCAGGTCGAACCTGCGCCGAAGGTGCTCGGGTGGGACGTCGCCGGCGTGGTCAAGGGAAGCGGGAAGGACGCGACGCTCTTCAAGCCCGGCGACGAGGTCTGGTACGCCGGCAGCATCGTGCGACCGGGTGGCAACAGCGAGTTCCATCTCGTCGACGAGCGCATCGTCGGCCGGAAGCCGAAGAATCTCGGCTTCGCCGAGGCGGCCGCGCTGCCCCTCACCACGATCACCGCCTGGGAGGCGCTGTTCGACCGGATGGGGATCTCGAAGAACGGACGGAACGCCGGCCGCACACTGCTCGTGATCGGCGGCGCGGGCGGCGTGGGGTCCATTGCGATCCAGCTTGCGAAGAAGCTCGCGCGCCTGAAGGTCATTGCCACTGCGTCACGTGTCCAGTCGGTGAAGTGGCTGACCGAGCTCGGCGTGGATGCGTACGTCGACCACTCGATGGAGCTCGCGCCGCAGCTCAAGTCGGCGGGCACGCCCGAAGTCGATTACATCCTGTGCTGCAACAGCACCGACCATCATTTCCCCCAGTTCGCATCGATCATCGCTCCGCAGGGTAAGATCTGCACCATCGTGCGCACCATGAAGCCGGTCGACCTGGCGCCGCTCATGGTGAAAAGCGCCACGTTCGCGTGGGAGCTGATGTTCACGCGCTCGACGTTCCAGACCCAGGACATGATCGGGCAGCACGAGCTTCTCAACGAAGTCGCGGCGCTCGTCGAGGCGGGCACCCTCCGCACCACGCTGACGACCAACCTCGGCAAAATCAACGCGGCGAATGTCAGGCGTGCCCACAAGATGCTCGAGGAGGGGCATACCGTCGGCAAGATCGTGCTCGAAGGATTCTGAGCGGCGATTCATTTGCGTGAAACACCCCGCCGGCTTCGCCGCCACCCCTTGAAAAGGAGGGGATTATTCTTCTCTTTCCCCTCCTTGAAAGGGACGGGATGATTTTTCTCTTTCCCCTCCTTTTCAAGGAGGGGTCCGCCCGAAGGGCGGGGGGTGGTTGATCGATCGCAGCACACCACCCCGGCGCTTCGCGCCACCCCTCCTCGGAGAGGAGGGGAAGAAGACACATCGACTACCGGTCGACGGTGCCCATCATCATGGCGCCATAGCGATCGCCCTTCACCACGCCGATCTTTGCGATCTTCTCCAGGCTGTTGATCTCGGCGGCGCTCAGCGTAATGTCCGCGGCGCCGAGATTCTCGACCAGCCGCGCTTCGCGGCGAGTGCCGGGGATTGGCACCACGTCCGGTCCCTTGGCGAGCACCCATGCGAGCGCAAGCTGCGCCGCGGTCGCGCCTTTCGCGCGAGCCAGCTCGTCGAGCTGCCAGACGAGCTGCAGATTGTGGTCGAGATTCTCGGCGGTGAATCGCGGCATCGTGCGCCGCACGTCTTTCTGCTCGAACCGTTCGGAGGACTCGACGGCGCCGGTCAGGAAACCCCGTCCGAGCGGGCTGTAGGCCACATACCCCACGCCGAGCTCGCGGCACGCCGGCAGAATGTCCGCTTCGTCCTGGCGACTCCAGAGCGAGAGCTCCGACTGCACGGCGGTGATCGGATGGACTTTGTGGGCGCGCCGCAGGTTGGCGACCGATACCTCGGAGAGACCGAGGTAGCGAACCTTGCCCGCCTTCACGAGCTCCGCCATCGCACCGGTCGTCTCCTCGATCGGGACACTCTTGTCGACACGGTGCTGATAGTAGAGGTCGATGCAATCGATGCCGAGGCGCTTGAGCGAGCCTTCGCAGGCCGAGCGAACGTACTCCGGCGTGCCGCAGATCGAGCGCGTGCCGTCCGGGTTGAATCGCTGCCCGAACTTTGTCGCGACAATGATCCCGTCCCGGATGCCCGGCAAAGCCTTGCCAACCAGTTCCTCGTTGTGAAAGGGCCCGTAGGCATCGGCGGTGTCGATCATCGTCACGCCCTGCGCGACGGCCTTGTGTATCACCGCGATCGATTCTGCATCGTTGGCGGCGCCATACACGCCGCTCAATCCGAAGCAGCCGTAGCCGATCTCCGCGACGTCGAGCTTGCCGCCCAGTGTCCGCTTCTTCATCAGTTTCTCCTTCGCGTTCGTCTCCAGCGGGCCATTGTCGCGCAACTGTCGGATCCGTGGTGTGCGACACGCGGGATCGAGGCCGGGGTGTACGATCCCGCTGGGGCAGCCGAAATCCACCCGGCGCGTCCACATTCCGGGAGCAGTCTCGCATGGCATGGCAGGGAGAGCTCGTCGCAGTGCACATTGCTCCAGGCGCGTCGGCGCCGATGCAGGCGTTGACCGAAGCACGCCTCGCGCCCGGCGTCGGCATCGCGGGCGATCGTTATGCCGAGCGGTCGGGCACCTACTCGAAGAACCACCACATCGACCGCCAGGCGACGCTGATCGAGGCCGAGACGCTCGCGGCGCTGGCGCGCGATCACGGCGTGGACGTCGCGCCCCACGAGCATCGCCGCAACCTCACGACGCGCGGCGTGCCGCTCAATCATCTCGTCGGGCGGTACTTCCGCGTCGGAGAGTGCGTGCTGTACGGCGGCCGACTGAACGTGCCGTGCCGCTATCTCGAGGATCTGCTCGGCAAGA
>JAABRB010000370.1 GCA_011391185.1 Betaproteobacteria bacterium | reverse complement strand
GTCAAGTGGGAGAAGGCCAAGAAGTTCAGTCAGCCGATTCAGACACCGATCGTCGCGGCCACGGAATTCTGGTCCGCCGAGGACTACCATCAGGACTACTACAAGAAGAATTCGGTGCGATACAAGTACTACGTTACCGGTTGCGGCCGCTACGCACGACTGGACAACCTATGGGGCGATTTCAGAAAGTGAGCCGCAGGTTGCGCAGAATTTGGGGTCATGGCGTCGATTGCCCTGACGCGTTATCCGCACTCTACGCGGCGTGTTTGTAGCGAATCGTCCGCCCCCACAAGTCGGTCGATCGCGCAGTCAAGCCGCGGGCCCGGGCTCCCTGCCGAGGGTGTAGACGACACTGCCCGCGCGGCCGGGCGCAAACGGCCGCACGGACACCGGGCAGGCGGGGTTGCGATACCCACCCCTCTCGAGCGTCGCATCCCGGGCAACCTCGCGCCAAATGCCGCACCAGACCGGACGAAACTGCCATCGGACGTAGCCGGCGTGGCCCGCCGCATCCACGAGATCGTCGGCGTCATGCACGTCGCTCACCACGAACGGCTCGCCATCGATCTGCTGTGGCGGAACGCCGAATGCGGTCATGCAATCGATACGCTCCTGCAGATCGGCGCCGGGCCGTGAGTACGGACGCGCCTCGTTGCGGGTGAAATCCCAAGCCCCGAGCTCCCATGCCGTCTCGAGTGCGTCGCGCTCGAGATCCGCGAAGCGATCCCAGCGCGTGTTGATTTGCAGCGCCGAGCTCGGCACGGACTGAAGCGCGACTGCGGAGCCCTCCGGCGCAGGCTTCGCCTCGATAAAGCCGTGCCAATGCAAGCTCACGACCACCGGTGTGTTGACGTAAGGCGTCGCGGCGATCGTGACCGCCGCAATCTCGAGGCGATTCGCGACGAGCTGTTCCTCGATGATCTCCAGGAGCGACTGCATCGAACCTCCGTCTCGCAATGGACGAGCGTTTCTAGCACGGGCCGCAGGACAGTTGTTGCTAGCAGCCGGCGCCTGTGAGTGACAATGGCGAGGCGCGGGACGCGAATATGGCGGTGCTATGCTGGCGAGGCCACATGCCCGCCCGCTATCCAGAACGGATCGTCTGCCTTACCGAGGAGACCACCGAAACGCTGTACCTCCTCGGCGAGGATCGGCGCATCGTGGGCATCTCGGGGTACACCGTGCGCCCGGCGCGGGCGCGCCGCGAGAAGCCGCGGGTCTCGGCTTTCCTGTCCGCGAAGAACGATCGCATCCTCGCGCTGGAGCCCGATCTGGTCATCGGCTTCTCGGATCTGCAGGCTGACATCGCGCGCGATCTGACAAAGGCCGGCCTCAACGTGCTCATTTTCAATCAGCGCACGGTGCCCGGCATCCTTTCGATGATCCTGACGCTTGCGTCGCTCGTCGGCGCGGCGGCGAATGGCGAACGTCTGGTCGCCGAGCTCGAGGCGGGTCTGGACGCGATCCGCGTTGCGGCGACGCGATTTCCACGGCGGCCGCGCGTCTACTTCGAGGAGTGGGACGAGCCGATGATCAGCGGCATCGGGTGGGTGAGCGAGCTGGTCGGCATCGCCGGTGGCGAGGACGTGTTTCCCGAACTCGCCGTGAGTCAGGCCGCGACAGGACGCATGATCGCGGATCCCGGTGAAGTCGTGCGGCGGCAGCCCGACGTGATCCTGGGCTCCTGGTGCGGCAAGAAATTCCGCCCCGAGCGCGTCGCGGCACGCGCAGGCTGGGCGGAAGTGTCCGCGGTCCGCGACGGCGAGCTGCACGAAATCAAGTCAGCCGACATCCTGCAGCCCGGTCCCGCCGCGCTCACCGACGGGGTGCGCCGGATGCATGCGATTCTTGCGCGCTGGAGTGCCTCGCACCCTTGATGCGTCGGATCGCCGCCCAGCGTGGCGGATACCCGGCCCCCGCGCCGCGGGTCTTCTTATAACAATCAAAACGTTACGATCGGGCGCCGCGCCTCGCGTCGGCGGCCCATCGCCGCGCAGCTTGACTTCCGGGACGTTATCAAGTATTCAAGTGATAAATTGATTACTGATTTCTTGGCGGGCCCAGGATATTCCCGGGAACCGGACGCCAGGGAGACCGGGAGACGGGCATGGAAGAATTCATCCGCAGCCACGAGATCGCCATCCGGCTTGCGTTCTTCTTCGGGGTGCTCGGCGCGATGGCGCTCTGGGAAACCCTCGCCCCGCGCCGGGACCTCACAGTGCGGCGCGCGCTGCGCTGGGCGAATAACCTCGGGCTCGTCGTTCTCAATAGCGTGGTGCTGCGCCTGCTCTTTCCGGCGGCCGCGGTCGGCGTCGCAGCCATCGCGGAGGCGAGAGGTTGGGGCGTCTTCAACAATGTCTCCGCCCCCGGCTGGTTTGCAGTGTTGGGCGCGGTCATCGCGCTCGACTTCCTCATCTATTTCCAGCACGTGATGATGCACGCCGTCCCGGCATTGTGGCGCCTGCACCGAGTGCATCACGCAGACCTGGATTTTGACGTGACCACGGGCACGCGATTCCATCCGATCGAGATCGTGCTTTCGATGCTGATCAAGTTTGCGGTGATCGTCCTGCTCGGCGCGCCGGTGCTCGCGGTGGTGATCTTCGAAGTGCTGCTCAATGCGACCGCGATGTTCAATCACGGTAACGTGCGCATTCCGCGGGCAGTGGACCGCATGCTCCGCATGATCGTCGTGACGCCCGACATGCATCGCGTGCACCATTCGATCGCCGCGGACGAGACGAACAGCAACTTCGGATTTAATCTGCCGTGGTGGGATCGACTGTTCGGCACGTATCGCCCCGAGCCGCGCGCCGGCCACGAAGCGATGACGATCGGAATTGCCGAGTATCGCGACCCGAAACATTGCGTATGGCTGCCGGGGCTGCTCGCGTTGCCCTTCACCGGATCCGGCACTGGCTACGCGATCAACCGCCGCGAGTGGCCCCATGCCGACGCACACTGAACGCGCGGCACGCGTCGCGACGCTCGTCCTGCTCGCCGCGGGCATCGCTATTGCGGTGTCCTATCGCGGGCGCCTCGACACCGAAACGCTGCAGGGCTGGGTGGGGGCTTCGGGAACCACCGGCCCGCTCATCTTCATCGCCACGTATGCGGTCGCGACGGTCCTTTTCGTGCCCGGGTCGATCCTCACGCTCGCCGGCGGTGCGTTGTTCGGCCCGGTCGCCGGTACGCTCTACAGCCTGACCGGCGCGACGATTGGCGCCACGGCGGCATTCGTGCTCGCGCGCTACCTTGCCGCGGACTGGGCGGCGCGCCGGATCGGCGGGCGACTGGGGCAGCTCGTCGATGGCGTCGCGCATGAAGGCTGGCGATTCGTCGCGTTCGTGCGGCTCGTGCCGCTCTTTCCGTTCAACGCCCTCAACTACGCACTGGGGCTCACGCGCATCCGGCTCGGGCATTACGTCGCGGCGTCGTTTCTCGGCATGCTGCCTGGCGCAGCGGCCTACACCTACCTCGGATACGCGGGTCGGGAGGCTCTCGCGGGCGCCGAGGGCCTGATCCAGAAAGGCCTGCTCGCCCTCGGCCTGCTCGCACTGGTCGCGTTTCTCCCGCGGATGGTCGCGCACTTCCGCCGGCGCCCGCCGCTCGTCAAGCGCCCGGTCGCCGAGGGCGGTGCACCGCAGCCCGTCCGCCGCCACCTGTGGCGCGGCGGGCACGATCCGGAGATGGTCGAGAGCGCGCTCACGGTGCGCCTGCGCCTGCTCGATTCCTTCGGCGCGGTGATCGCGGAAGAAGCGCACATCCTCAAGCGGACGGTGCTCTTGCGCCCGTTCATCGTGGACTTGCGGGACACGCGCCTGCCGCGCGGCGCGCCGCGCACTTTTCACATCGAGTTCACGCAGGACGCGGAACGACAGCCCGCGGCGGTCGAGGCGGTAGTCACCTACCATCTGATTGACGAGGCACGCCGCAAGCGGATCGGTTACGAGAATGT
>JAABRB010000369.1 GCA_011391185.1 Betaproteobacteria bacterium | reverse complement strand
ATCTGAATTCCCAGCATATTTGCCGAAAAACGCTGAGTCTGGATAAGCCCGAAATGAGCGGCAATTTTCTCCTGACTAGAGTCCGGGTTCTGAGTGAGAGCCTCATACCGCAAAACGAAAATGCGGCGCTGTGGCTGCCTGGTACGTAGTGCCCGCAACGCCAAATATTCGGACTTCCATCGATCTGTGTCGATGTGGAATCGACGCCACTGTTTGCTCAGAGGATGTGTGCTGGTCAGGGTGTCGAACGGATGGCGGACACAATAGAGCAGTTCCACATCATCGGGCAGAGCCGCAAGGGTCTGCCAGCACTCCCCTGTTCGCTTAATGACCAAGTGGCTCTCTGGTCGCGTCAGGCTGGCAAATCTCGAAACCGGTGCCTCCCCATACTGTCCTTCTACAAGAACAAACGTATCCTCGAAACAATTGAAAAGATCACGCGTCAGCGTGGTTCCGCTGCGTCCGCAGCCTGCAATGAATATTTTCATCGACGGCAGTCTTTCCGTTTCATCGGAGGATGTAGCGCTGGAGCTTGCGTACAAGGTCGGATGCTGTTCCAACTTCGTTCGCAATGCGGTCCCAAGCGGACATTGGCCAGCGATTACCGATCAATCTCAATTCATGAGTACACGGCCTAATTCCCTTTCATCCCGGGCGCCGCGAAACCGCGATCCGGTATGAAAGGAACGTTAGCGCACCAGCACGTTTCTGAACTGCCACGGGTCTTCGCGGTCCATGTCCTCGGGGAAGAACACGCCGCGGCCGTCGACCGGCGTCCAGTCCGTGTAGGTGCCGACCACCGGCCCGAGATAGGGCGTCTGGATCTGCAGGCAGCGGCGAAAATCCATCTCGTCGGCCTCGACGATCCCGGCTTCGGGGTTTTCCAGCGCCCAGACCATTCCCGCGACCACCGCCGAGGTCACCTGCAGGCCGGTCGCGTTCTGATAGGGCGCGACCGCCCGCGTCTCCTCGATCGAAAGCTGCGAGCCGTACCAATAGGCGTTCTTGGCATGGCCGTAGAGCAGCACACCGAGCTCGTCCACGCCGTCCACGATCTCGTTCTCGTCGAGAATGTGCCACGACGGCTGCATCTTGCCGCCCGAGCCGAACAGCTCGTGCATCGAGAGCACCGCATCGTCGGCCGGGTGATAGGCGTAGTGGCAGGTCGGCCGGTACACAGCCTTGCCTTTTTCCCGTAGCGTGAAGAAGTCGGCGATCGAGATCGACTCGTTGTGGGTGACCAGGAAGCCGAATTGCGGTCCCGGCGTCGGGCACCAGGAGCGCACGCGCGTATTGGCGCCCGGCTGCAGGAGATAGATCGCGGCCTGCGAGCCGTGCTCGTGGGTGCCGGCATTCTCCGGCATCCATTTTTCGTGGGTGCCCCAGCCGAGTTCGGCCGGCTGCATGCCCTCGGCGACGAAGCCCTCGACCGACCAGGTATTGACGAACTGGCGCATGGGCTTGGGCGTCTTGGCGCGCTGGGTGTCGCGCTCGGCGATATGAATGCCTTTGACGCCAGCATCCATCATCAGCCGGGCCCATTCCTCTTGCGTTTTGGGCTCTTCGAAGGACAAGCCGAGATCGGAGGCGACGTTCAGCAGGGCCTGTTTAACGAACCAGGACACCATGCCCGGGTTGGCGCCGCAGCAGGACACCGCGGTCGGCCCGCCCGGCTTCTTGCGCCGCGCCTCGATCAGCTGCTCGCGCAGATTATAGTTGGAGCGGCCTTCGGCGCTTTCCTTCGGGTTGAAATAGAGGCCGGGCCAGGGCTCGATGACGGTATCGACATAGAGCGCTCCGAGCTCGCGGCACAGCTCCATCACCGCGACCGAGGCGACATCGACCGACAGATTGACGCAGAAGCCGCGGCCTTTGCCGGCGGTGAGCAGCGGGGTCAGCAGCTCGCGGTAGTTCTCTTTCGTCACCGCCTCATGGACGAAGCGGACGCCGTGTTTGTCCAGGAGCTTGCGGTCTTTGTCCTTGGGGTCGATGACGACGAAGCGCTTCTTGTCATATTTGAAATGACGCTCGATCAGGGGCAGCGCACCCTTGCCGATGGAGCCGAAGCCGATCATCACGATCGGGCCGTCGATTTTGCCGTGCACCGGCCATTCGGTCATGAATCCAGAATCCCCGCTGGCGTTCGCTCAAGAGCCATGCCGCGCGCGCGGCGTCAATCTCCGGGCCGCGGCTGTGGGTAAGGCGGGGACAGTTGCAGGAGCTGGCGCGCCCGTGGCCGTCACAATTCCGCGCGCGCTCGCAAGCGCGCCGGGTGCGAGCTCGAGCCCGAGGAAACGGTCGCGATCGAATGGCCCGGGCAGCCGCAACTGCTCGGTGAGCGCGCGGCAGAAGCCGAAGCGGCGATAGAACGGCTCGTCGCCGACCAGCAGCACCGCGGCGTGGCCGAGCGCCTTGGACTTCGCCAGCGCCGCGCGCACCAGCGCCGAGCCGATGCCTTTGCGGCGGAACGACGGATGCACCGCGAGCGGGCCGAGCAGCAGCGCCGGCCGCTTGGCGCCGGCCGAGATGTGCCAGAGCCTGATCGTGCCGATGACCCGGCCGCCATCGGTCCTCGCCGAGAAAGCGAGCCCGTCGGCCGGTAGACGTTGGTCACGCAGGCGCTGGGAGGTCTTGGCCGACCGTCTGCGCCCGAAGGCGAGGTCGAGCAGGCTTTCCCGGGCGCCGGCTTCCGCCGGCGCCTCGGTTTCGATCCGTATCACGGCGATCAGATCGCGTAGGACTTCAGCGGCGGGAAGCCGTTGAACGCCACGGACGAGTAGGTGGTGGTGTAGGCGCCGGTCGCCTCGATCAGCACCTTGTCGCCGATCGCGAGCGAGACGGGGAGAAGATAAGGCACCTTCTCGTAGAGCACGTCCACCGAGTCGCAGGTCGGGCCCGCGATGACGCATGGCGCCATCTCGTCCGCGTCCTTGGTCGTGCGGATCGGGTACCGGATCGCCTCATCCATCGTCTCGGCCAGACCGCCGAACTTGCCGATGTCGAGATAGACCCAGCGCACCTTGTCCTCGTCCGACTTCTTCGAAATCAGGACGACTTCCGCCTCGATTACGCCAGCGTCACCTACCAGGCCGCGGCCCGGCTCGATGATCGTCTCCGGGATGCGGTTGCCGAAGTGCTTGCGCAGCGCCCGGAAGATCGCGTTGCCGTAAAGCTTCACCGTCGGCACTTCTTTCACGTAGCGCGCCGGGAAGCCGCCGCCGAGATTGACCATGGCAAGCGTGATGCCGCGTTCCGCCATGTCCTTGAACACGGCGGCCGCCGACTTCAGCGCCTTGTCCCACGCCTTCACGTTGTTCTGCTGCGAACCGACGTGGAAGGAGAGGCCATGGGCGACGAGCCCGAGCTTATGGGCGTGTTCGAGCACGCGCGGCGCCATCGCCGGCACGCAACCGAATTTGCGCGACAGCGGCCATTCGGCGCCGTTGCCGTCGCACAGGATGCGGCAGAACACCTTGGCGCCGGGAGCGGCGCGGGCGATCTTCTCGACCTCCGCCTCGCAGTCCACCGCGAACAGGCGCACGCCGAGCGCGAAGGCGCGCGCGATATCGCGCTCCTTCTTGATCGTGTTACCGTACGAGATTCGGTCCGCCACGGCGCCGGCCGCGAGCACCATCTCGATCTCTGCGACCGAGGCGGCGTCGAACGACGAGCCGAGCTCTGCCAGAAGCTTCAGGATCTGGGGATCGGGGTTGGCCTTCACCGCATAGAAGACGCGCGTGTCAGGCAGCGCTTTGGCGAAGGCTTGGTAGTTGTCGCGTACCACTTCGAGGTCGATGACAAGGCAAGGGCCGTCGTCAGTGCGTCGTCGAAGAAACTCCAGGATGCGTTCCGTCACTTCTTCTTTCCTCCACTCTCCAAGTCGGCGGAAACTCGCCAAGGGGTCCGCGGATGCGGTCGTCCCTTGGCAGGCTTTCGCCCGCGTCGGCCGGCGGCTAAGCCGGCTGGT
>JAABRB010000368.1 GCA_011391185.1 Betaproteobacteria bacterium | reverse complement strand
CCCCCCGCCCGCTCCGCGGGACCCCTCCTTGGAAAGGAGGGGAAATTATTCATTCTCCCCTCCTTGGAAAGGAGGGGAGGTTTCTCTTTTTCCCCTCCTCTTCGAGGAGGGGTGGCTGCGCATGAAGGGGTGGGGGCCCCTTCATCCTCACCTGGCCGGGGTGGTGCCAGCCTACCCCAGCGTGGGCATATGAAAACCCGGAGCCGGCGTGTCTTGATGCGGCCAGCGGGTCGTAACGACTTTTGTGCGCGTGTAGAACTTCACGCCCTCCACGCCGTGCACGTGCAGGTCGCCGAAGAGCGAGTTCTTCCAGCCGCCGAACGAGAAGAACGCGACCGGCACCGGGATCGGCACGTTGATGCCGACCATGCCGACCTGGATCTCGTTCTCGAAGCGGCGCGCGGCGCCGCCCGACTCGGTGAAAATCGCCGTGCCGTTCGCGTATGGATTGGCGTTCACCAGCGCGATCGCTTCCTCGAGCGTGTCGGTGCGCAACACGACGAGCACCGGCCCGAAGATCTCGTCCTGGTAGATCTTCATTTTCGGGGTGACGTTGTCGAAGAGCGTCGTGCCGAGGAAGAAACCTTCCTCGCGCCCGACGATCTTGAACCCGCGACCATCGACGACCAGCTTGGCCCCCTCCTTCACGCCGGAGTCGACGTAACCCGAAACCTTGTCACGGTGCTCGCGGGTGATGAGCGGGCCCATGTCCATGCCGTCCGCGTCGCCGGGGCCGATCTTGATGGCCTTCGCCTTTTTCTCGATCGCCGCAACGAGCGGATCGCCCGCGGCGCCCACCGCGACGACCGCGGAGATCGCCATGCAGCGCTCGCCCGCCGAGCCGTAGCCGGCGCCGATCAACGCATCCGCCGCGAATTCGATGTCGGCGTCCGGCAGGACGACTGCGTGATTCTTCGCCCCGCCGAGTGCCTGCACGCGCTTGCCGTTCTTCGCGCAGGTCGCGTAGATGTGCCTTGCGATCGGCGTGGAGCCCACGAAGCTGACCGCCGCGATGCCGGGATGGTCGAGGATCGCGTCGACCGCCTCCTTGTCGCCGTGCACGACGTTGAACACGCCGTCCGGAAGACCGGCCTCCTTCAGGAGCTCGGCCATGCGCATCACCGCCGAGGGCACCTTTTCCGAGACTTTCAGAATGAACGTATTCCCGCATGCGATTGCGACGGGGAACATCCACATCGGCACCATCGCGGGAAAGTTGAACGGCGTGATGCCGGCGCAGACGCCGACCGCCTGGCGCACGGTGTGCGTGTCGACACCGGTGCCGACGTTTTCGGAGTGTTCGCCCTTGAGGAGATGCGGAATGCCGCAGGCGAACTCCACCACCTCGATGCCGCGCTGCACCGAACCCATTGCGTCCGGCAGCGTCTTGCCGTGCTCCTCGGTGACGAGTTGCGCGAGCGCCGGGTGATTTGCCTGGAGCAGCGCGAGAAACTTCTGCATCATGCGGGCGCGGCGCAGGATCGAGGCGTCGCGCCATTCGGGAAACGCCGCTTGCGCCGCTTTCACCGCCGCGTCGACGTCGGCCGCGTTCGCCAGCGACACCTGCCGGGTCACCTGCCCGGTCGCGGGGTTGAAGACCGGTCCCGTACGCTTGCTCGTCGCAGCAGTCGGCTTGCCGTTGATCCAGAGCGGAATTGCCGCGGAGATGTCTGCCCGTTTGTTCATCGCTGCCTTCCCTGTACGACCCGCTGCGTGGCGCGGGTCCCGCGAGTGGACGGCGGGGCGTGAGCGACGGATATCAAAGATATTCCAGCCCTGTCCCGCAGATCTGTCCCGCAAATTGGCGAAAGTATACGCCGCGCGCGTGACCCGGCGCCCGCGCGGGGACTGGCAGCCGTCGCGCGATGAACGTATGATCGAATCGCCCGGCTCGCTGGATCCGGGGCCCGGCGCTGCGGATTCACGCAGCCCCTTGCAATCCCTCTTGCCGCAACGCAAAAAACAGGCGGACTCACCCTCATGAAAGCACCGTCGTTTTCCTACGAGCGCGCGAAAAGCGTGGCCGACGCGATCGAGCTGCTCGCGCGGCACGGGCCCGATGCCCAGATCCTCGCCGGCGGCCAGAGCCTGATGCCCATGCTCAATTTCCGCGTCGCGCGGCCGCCGGTCCTCGTGGACATCAACCCGATTGCGGATCTCGCCGCCATTCGCGTGGACAAGAAGGGCGTCTTCATCGGCGCGCTCACCCGGCACGCCGACATCGAGCACTCCGGGGAGATCGCCGAGCACCTGCCGCTGATCGCGGCGGCGATGCCGCAGATTGCGCATCCGGCGATCCGCAATCGCGGCACGTTCGGCGGCAGCTGCGCGCTCGCCGATCCGGCCGCCGAGCTGCCGGCGTGCTGCGTCGCGCTCGGCGCGGAGTTCCGCATCGCCGGTCCGAAGGGCGAGCGCAGCGTCGCTGCGGACAAATTCTTTGCGGGCGTCTACACCACCGCGCTCGAACCGGGCGAACTCCTGCTCGGCGCGCAGTTCCCACCGCGGCAGGCCGGGTATGTCTCGCGATTCATGGAGCTCACGCGCCGCCACGGCGATTACGCAATGGTCGGCGCAGCAGCGCACGGACGGCTCGACAAGGGGTGCCTTTCCGATCTCAGGTTCGTCTACTTCGCAGTCGGTGATCGACCGACCGACGCCAAGGGACTCGCGCGGGCGATCGAAGGCAAGCCGCTCGATGCCGGGACAATCGACGCCGCAGTCGCCGCGCTCAAGGACGATCTCGATCCGCCGGGCGACCTGCACGCATCGAGCGCGCTGAAGCGGCATCTCGCCGGCGTGATTGCCCGGCGGATACTCAACGAATACTCCACGCACAAGGGAGCCTGACCGGCCATGCCTGAACGAATTGGAATCACGCTCAAGGTGAACGGCGAGGAGGTCCGCCAGGAAGTTCCGGTGCGGCAGAACCTCGCCGACTTCCTGCGCGAGGAGCTCGCGCTGACCGGCACGCACGTCGGCTGCGAGCACGGCGTCTGCGGCGCCTGCACGCTGCGGGTGAATGGCCGGATCGTGCGCAGCTGCCTGATGCTCGCCGCGCAGGCCGACGGGTGCGACGTGCAGACCATCGAGGGTCTCGCCGCGAGCGGCGAGATCGCGGCGCTGCAGGACGCATTCATCGAGCACAACGCGCTCCAGTGCGGCTATTGCACGCCCGGCATGCTGTTCGCTGCTGCGGATTTCGTGGCCGCGGGCCGCCCGCCCAGCCGCGAGGCGGTGCGCGAGCACCTGTCCGGAAACTACTGCCGATGCACCGGCTATCAATCGATCGTGGATGCCGTCTGCGCCGTGTGCGAAGGGGCCACCCAGGCCGCCGCGAAGGGAGTTCGCAAGTGACCGATCCCGTCATCAGCGTCTTCGACGCACCGAACAGCTACATCGGGCGCAGCATTCCGCGCCCCAACCTCTCCCGGCTCACCGAGGGTCGCGGCACGTTCGTGGACGACATCGAGCTCGCGCGCATGCTGCACGCGGCGTTCCTGCGCTCGCCCCACGCGCACGCGCGCATCGTGAAGATCGACACCGGCAAGGCAGCGCGCCTGCCCGGAGTGGTGCGCATCTTCACCGGCAAGGACATTGCCGAGGTGTTCAAGCCGTATGTGGGCGTGCTGGTCCATCTCCAGGGCATGCGTTCGCCGCCCCAGCATCCGATGCCCCCCGACGTGGCTCGCTGGCAGGGCGAGCCCGTTGCGATAGTCGTCGCCAGCAGTCGCGCCGCGGCGGAAGACGCGGTCGAGGCCATCGAAGTCGAATGGGAGGAACTGCCGGCCGCGGTCGACATGGAGCGCGCGCTCGAACCGGGCGAGCCCGTGATCCACGCCGACTTCGGCAACAACCTCTGTTGGGAGCGCACCGTCGACACCGGCGGCGTGGACGCGGCGTTCGCCGCCGCGCATGCTGTCGTCGAGGAGACGTTCCATTTCGGCCGGCACACCGGCGTCACGCTCGAGCCGCGCGCGCTAA
>JAABRB010000367.1 GCA_011391185.1 Betaproteobacteria bacterium | reverse complement strand
TGCGACAGCGCAGCAGCCGCGGCAAGCAGCACGACAGGAATAAGCGACTGGCGTCGGCTGTACCGTATACCGATGGGGATCTCGCGTCCCGGGGCCACCCCGGACTGACAGGTGCGAGGCTAAGGGGGTCTTGCCGTTCCGGATAAGGAAGCGGTTCACACCGGAACCAAATGCCCCGTGTAAACTCTCAAGAAACGGATGCGTGCCCGCAGAGGCTGCACTCAGCAGGCAGGCTCACGCGTCATAGTTCCGATTTCCGGTTTCCGGTTCGCCCATTCGCCCATTTGCCCATTCGCCCATTCGCCCATTCGCAGGAGGAGGATCATGAACAGAACCTTTCGTACCCAGGCTGCCGCGCTTTCGGCGGCGGCCACGCTGACGCTTGCGATCACCGCGGGCAGCGCACTCGCCCAGGATATCGGCATTGCGGCATCCAACCCCGGCTCGCTCTATCATTCGACCGGCACCGCCATTGCGAAGATGGCGAACGACTCGGCGCAGCTCAAGGCGACGGTGCACCCGTTCGCGAGCGCAACGGTCTACCTGCCGGCGGTCAGTGCCGGCGAATACGCCTTCGGAATCTCGAACGTCGAGGAAGTGCGCGTCGCCGTGATCGGCGCCGAGCAGTTCAAGGGCCGCGCCTACAGCGACCTGCGGGCGACCACCATCCTCTACCCGCTGCGAACCGGGTTTTTTGTGCGCAAGGATTCGCCGATCAAGTCGATCGCCGATCTCAAGGGCAAACGCGCGGTCGACGGATTCACCAGTCAGAAGACGATTCCGCCCCTGCTCGACGCCTTGTACGCGACCGCCGGAATGACGCGCGCGGACGTTCAGCCGGTGAACGTCCCGAACGTGGTTGCGGGCGCCGATGCGTTCATGTCCGGCAAGGCCGACGTCTTCTTCTTCGCGCTCGGCGCGGCCAAAGTCGAGGAAGCGAATGCCTCGGTCGGCGGAATCCGCGCGCTCGACATCGCCAATACCCCCGAGAACGCCGCCAAGATCAAGAAGTTCTTCCCGCCGGCCTACTTGCGGCCCGAGACGCCCGGTCCGCGCAACATCGGTGTGCTCGAGCCGATACACGTACTGACCTACGACGCGGTGCTCGTCGCGAGCACCAAGACGCCGGACGACGTCGTCTACCGGATGGTCAAGGCGATGCACGCGAACAAGAAAGCCATGGCGGAGGTTTTTGGCGCGATGAACCTGTTCGACCCCGGCCGCATGGCGACCCAGCTCGACCCGATCCAGTACCATCCCGGCGCGATCAAGTTCTACCAGGAACAGGGTGTCTGGCCGCCCAAGAGCTGATCGAAATCCGCACCTGAATTCACACGGTCGCGGTTGAGCACACTCGACTCGAACGCGTCGCGCGGCACCCGGGCGCCCATGGCGCGCGTGCTGGCGGGAACGCTCGCCTCGCTCATCACGCTCGGCTCGATCGCGTGGGCGCTCGATGTCGTGATCTGGTTCCGGCTGAACCTCTATCCGGCACAGTTCTTCGCCGCGGTTCTCGCGCTGGCGCTGCCGCTGGCATTCATCGTGATGCCGGCGCGGCGCAAGACACCGCGCACGCACGTCCCCTGGTATGACTGGCTCTGCGCCGCGATCGGCTTCACCGCGATCGGCTACCTCACCTGGGAGTACCAGAACCTCGTCGACCTGATCCTCCTGCGGCCGCGCGGAGCGGTGATCGCGGGCGGCATTGCAATCGTGCTTTCCCTCGAGGCATTGCGGCGCGCGACGGGCAACACGCTGGTGATCATCTCGGTCGTCTTCATCGCCTACGCCCTGTGGGGGGATTTTCTGCCGGGACGGCTCGCCGCGCGGACCACGGACTGGCAGAAGCTCACCGCCTATCTCGCGCTCGACGTGAACGGCGTGCTCGGCCTGCCGCTCGCCGTCGCGAGCACCATCGTCATCGCCTTCCTGCTCTTCGGCGAGCTGCTCACCGCGAGCCGCGGGTCGCATTTCTTCACGGACATCGCCATGCTCACCATGGGCCGCTTCCGTGGCGGGCCCGCGAAAATGGCGGTGGTCGGTTCGGCGCTCTTCGGCTCGGTCTCCGGCAGCGCGGTGGCGAACGTGGTCGCCACCGGCGTCATCACCATTCCGCTTATCAAGCGCAGCGGCTATCCGGCGCATAAGGCGGCGGCCATCGAGGCGGTGGCCTCGACCGGCGGCCAGCTGATGCCGCCGGTCATGGGGGCGTCCGCGTTCCTGATGGCCGAGTTCCTGCAGATTCCTTACAAGGAAGTGGTGCTGGCGGCGCTGCTCCCGGCGATCCTGTTCTACGTCGCGCTCTTCGTGCAGGCCGACCTTGACGCCGCAAAGATGCGCATTCCGCGGATTGACCCAAGGGACCTGCCGCCCGCACGCCAGACGATGCGGGGACTCTATTTCGTCGTGCCGTTCGCGATCCTGATCGTGGCGCTCTTTGTCTACAACCAGACTCCGCAGATGGCGGCGCTGATGGCGGCGGCGGCAATGCTCCCGCTTGCGGTGATCTTCGGCTACCGCGGCGAGCGGCCCAGGTGGCGCGACTATCTGTCAGTGCTGCCGGGCGCCGGCTTCGCGGCGCTCGACATCATTCTCGTGTGCGTCGCCGCCGGCATCGTGATCGGGGTGCTCGGGATCAGCGGACTGGGATTCGGTCTCACGCTCACGCTCGTGCAGATCGGCGAGGGCAGTCTCACGACCCTGCTCGTGCTCACCGCGCTGGTCTGCATCTTTCTCGGCATGGGTCTGCCGACGGTCGGGGTCTATGTGCTGCTCGCGGCGCTCGTCGCGCCCTCGCTGGTCAAGGTGGGAATCACGCCGATTGCCGCGCATCTCTACGTCATGTACTTCGGGATGATGTCGATGATCACGCCGCCCGTTGCCATCGCGGCATTTGCCGCCGCCAGCCTCGCCAACGCCGACCCGATGCGCACCGGCTGGTCGGCGGTCGCGTTCGGCTGGACCGCTTTCGTGGTGCCGGTGCTCTTCGTGCTCTCGCCACAGTTGCTGCTGATCGGCACCACCTGGGACATTGTGCTGGCCACGATCACGGCGATCGCCGGCGTCTGGCTGGTGTCGATCGCGATCACGGGTTACTACCTGCGGCATCTCCCCGCCGCGATGCGTTGCACGTTTGCGGCAGCCGGATTGCTGGCCCTGATCCCCGCCGGCGCCTTCCCGGGAGCCGTGTACACCGATATCGTCGGCGTCGTGGTCGGTGCAGGACTCATCGCGCGCGAAGTCTGGCTTGCGCGCGCGCTGCCCGCTACGGCGCGCTGATCCCACGCGCTCAGAAGGTTTCGGTCCAGGGTCGCAGCTCGACCTCCCATGTCCAGGCGCTGCGCGGCTGATCATGGATCTGCAGATAGGTCTGCGCGATCGCGTCCGGGTGCAGAAATCCGTCCGGCCCGCGCACGGTGCGCGAATCGCCGGGCTGCGCGATTCCGCCGTCGATCACGAAGTGCGCGACATGGATGCCCTTTGGCGCAAGCTCGCGCGCCATGCTCTGCGCGAGGCCCCGCAGGGCGAACTTGCCCATCGCGAACGATGCCGACAGCGGATAGCCCTTCACGCTTGCCGACGCGCCGGTGAAGAGGATCGAGCCGCTACCCGCCGCGAGCATGCGCTTCGCCGCCTCCTGCGCGACGAGGAACCCGCCGAACGCGGAGACTTCAAGCGCCTTGGCGACCTCTGGGGGATCGATCTCCACGAACGGCCCGCGCACCCGCGCACTCGCGTTGTAGACCACGAGCGTCGGTGCACCGAAGTCCTTTTCAACCGATTTGAACAGAGCCTGCACTGCCGCCGGATCGGCAGCGTCGCACGCATGCGCTCTTGCCCCCGTCTCGCTGGTGAGCGCACCGAGTTTCTCCGTGTCGCGTGCGGCAAGCGCAACCTTCATGCCCCGCTTCGCGCACGCGCGCGCGAGCGATGCGCTCAATCCCTTACCCGCACCGACGATCAACGCAATTTCGTTCGCCA
>JAABRB010000039.1 GCA_011391185.1 Betaproteobacteria bacterium | reverse complement strand
TTTCGCCGCCGTAGTACAGGCGCTCGTAGGCATCGTCCGCCAGGATCCAGATGCCGTGCCGCCGGCAGTGATCGAGAATCGCGCGCAATTCGTGCGGATCGATCGTCCAGCCGGTGGGGTTGTTCGGCGAATTGATGTAGACCGCGCGGGTTTCCGGAGTCAGCGCGTCGATCAGGCGATCGAGGTCGAGCCGCCACCCCGATTCATCGAATGACAGTGGGACCTTGACGACTTCGGCGCCCAGGATTCGCGGAATCTCCTGCAGGTTCGGCCACACCGGCGTGACCACGACGACCCGGTCACCGGGGCCGACGAGCGCCTGGGTGAGAATCATCAGCGCCGACATGCCGGAATTGGTCACTGCGATCTCGTCCGCCGCGGTCGGGCGACGCAGCCGCGTGACGTAGGCGGCGATCGTCTCGCGAAGTTCCGGAATGCCCAGATTGTGGGTGTAGAAAGTCTCGCCGGATTCCAGCGACGCGGCGGCTGCCCGCCGGATGAACTCCGGCGTCACCTCGTCCGGCTCGCCGAACCAGAACGCGGTGACATCCGCGCGACCGATCCCGGCGTTCGCCACCTCTCGGATCTTGGAGGCGACCAGGGACTGGACCGCGGGCCGCACTGCGAGCGACAACTGAGGCATCGTCACCCGACTGCGCAATAAGACCGCAACGTCACTTGCCCGCGTTCTGCTCCAGCGCGCGCAGCTTGAAGCGCTGGATCTTGCCGGTCGCGGTTTTCGGGAGCTCGGGAACGAATTCGACCCAGCGCGGATACTTGTAGGGCGCGAGTCGATCCTTGACGTGCTGCTTGAGCACCTCGCCGAGCTGGGCAGACGGCTTGACGCCCTGCTTCGCGACGACGAACGCCTTCGGCTTGATGAGGGCCTGCTCGTCCGGCACGCCGATGACGGCCGCTTCGAGCACATCCGCATGCGTGAGAAGCGCCGCTTCCACTTCGAAAGGCGAGACGTAGATGCCGCTCACCTTGAGCATGTCGTCCGTGCGCCCGCCGTACGTGAAGTAGCCGTCCGCGGCGACGGTGTATTTGTCGCCGCTTCGCGTCCAATCGCCCATGAACGTGTCACGGGACTTCGCGCGGTTGTTCCAGTACATCGCGGCCGCAGTGGGTCCCGCGATTTGCAGCTCGCCGAGCTCGCCCTCTTTCGCCGCCTGGCCGTTCTCGTCGATGAGACGGACTGCGTAGCCGGGGACCGGCTTGCCGGTCGTCCCGTAGCGGACCTCCCCGGGCCGGTTGGACAGGAAGATGTGGAGCATCTCGGTCGATCCGATGCCGTCGAGAATCTCGACCCCGAAGTGCTCGGTCCAGCGCTTGCCGATGTCCGCCGGCAGCGCCTCGCCGGCGGATGTGCAGACGCGCAGGTTCACGTCGGTGCGTTTCGGAAGCGTCGGGCTGGCGAGGAGCGCCGCGTAGAGCGTCGGCACACCGTAGAAGATCGTCGGCTTGTGCTCGGTCAACCGCTTGAATACCGAATCGGGCGTCGGGCGCTCGGCCATCAGGACCGTCGTCGCGCCGACCGCCATGGGAAACGTCAGTGCGTTGCCGAGGCCGTACGCGAAAAAGAGCTTTGCGGCGGAGAATACGACATCGTCCTCGCGAATCCCCAGGATCGGTACCGCGTAGAGCTCCGCAGTCTGGATCGCGCTCGAGTGAACGTGCACCGTCCCCTTCGGCGCCCCGGTCGAGCCCGAGGAGTAGAGCCAGAAGCACGGATCATCGCCCGTCGTCGGGGCCGGATCGCACTTCGTCGCAGCCTTGGCCATCAGGGCCTGAAGCGAGAGGCGGCTGCCCGCGTTCTTCCCCGAGACGATCACGTGCCTCAGGTGGGGAGACGCATTGATGCCCGCCGCGAGGTTCGGCAGCAGCTGCTCGGAGACCACCAGCGCGCGTGCGCGGCTGTCCGTCAGCATGAATTCATAGTCCGCGGGCGTGAGCAGCGTGTTCACGGCCACCGGGACGATGCCGGCCCTGATGGCGCCGAGAAACACGCTGGGCCAGTCGATGGTGTCCAGGTGCACGAGCAGGACCCGATGCTCCGTCTCGAGGCCGAGTCCGGTCAGGGCATTGGCGGCGCGATTCACGCGCTCGGCCAGGTCGGCGTACGTATAGCGCCCGGTGTCGTCGATGTATGCGACCTTCTTGCCGCGGCCTGCGGCGAGATTGCGCTCGATCAGATCGTGCGCCGCATTGTAGTCGCGCGGTATGTCTATCACGGGCGGGCTGACGCTGCGGTCAGCCGAGCTGAGCTTGGCCACGATCTCCTCCTCTCACATTTTCTCGAAACCAGCGCTGGTGCCGCTTCACTCCAATGGCACGGTGAACCAGTCAGGTATTCGTGAACTCGATCGCGCCCCCGGGCAGCAGGTACAGCACCAGCGCCTTGCCGTCGGTGACCGTCGGGTGATGCGCGGTATCCGGGCCATACACCAGCCACCCCGCGCCGTGGCCATCGAATTTTGCGCCCGGCGAGATCGGCATGATCAGGTCGATTTCGCCGTTCGGGTGGCGGTGGTGCGGGCCCTTGACGCTCTCCATCTCGACGACGTCCACGCTGCAGTCGGCCAACCCGCCGTCCGCCTTGATGACTCGGCCGAATCGTATGCCCCCGACCGCGCGATTGCACATCCACCCCGCCGCGATCGCGGCATGGCACGCCCGCTCGATCGCCTTGAACGCCGGACCCTCCGCGGGAAAGGTCTTGTTCAGCTCCGCCTGCAGACCCTTGTCGAGCGTCTTGCCGCGGACGCGCTCCGCCACCGGCACGAGCAGTCCCTGGAATTCCTGCGGTGTCACATGCCCTCCTTCGATCGCCATGGCGGCACTCAGGCCGCCGTCGTCCACTCTATCCGCCCCTGCGGCAGCAGGTAAAGGATGAGCGCGCGCCCCTCGCTCACGGTCGGCCGGTGCCCGGACCCCGGCTCATACACGAGCCACCCGCGCCCCCGGCCGTCGAATTTCGACTCCGTAGTCACCGGCATGATCATGTCGATCTCGCCTGTCGGGTGAACATGATGATTGCCGATCAGGTCGGTGATGTCCACCACGTCGACGCTGAAACCGGCGAGTGCCGCTTCCGGCTCGAAGACTCTCCCGAACTTGCGCTGCGCGTCGCCCTGCCTGCACATCCAGCCCCGGGAGATTCCGTCGTGGCATGCGCGCTCGATCGCGCGAAACGTCTCGCTGGTGGGGGGAAATGCGCGGTGCAGCTCGATTTCGAGCGCCTTGTCGAGCGGTCGTCCTGCGATGTGCCGCGTAACGGGCACGACCAGGTCGCGAAATGCCTCCGGAGTCATGATCGCTATCGCGCTACGCCGTCACTTGAACACGCTCCCGCGCCGCCGCGATCCACGTGACGATCCACTCTTCCGCCACTTCCTCGGGCATCGTTCCCGCGCTCGCGTCGTGGCAGAGGACGTCCCCGATGCGGCGGGCGTCGAGCTCGGTCAGCACTGTATCGAAGCGCTTCCCGCCGTTGCAGAAAGTGTCCGCGTAGGTCCGATCACCGAGCGCAATCACCCCATAGCGCACAGCAGCCAGATCGGGCCGGGCAGTCTGGAGCGATTCGTAGAGCGCTTTCGCATTGTCCGGGACGTCGCCCTGCCCATACGTCGAGGTGCAGATCAGGAACAGCTTGCCGCTCGCGAAAACACTGGCATTCAGGCCATCCATAGGTTTCACCGTGACGGCCGTGTCCCCGTCATCAAGCACGAGTTCGAGCGTCTGCGCGACCGATTGCGCGGTACCCGTCATCGTTCCCACGAGGATCGTCAGAGCCAATGGCATCGTCTCGGTCTCCTGTTCCCTGGGCAGTCCCACCTGCAGTCGGCCGCGCTTGCGAAGCATCTCGCTCGCGATGCCTCGGAATGCCCTCTTGATTTCTTATGAGGATGAATTATAATGCACCGACCTCGAAACTCAAGCACTATACTGCATAATCTGACTCGTTCTCTCATCATCTAATACACGCCCCAGCATAGGGAAGGCCGGCGGGCTTCAGTGCAATCAGCAGAAGACCAGGACACGATGGGCGCCCCGGCGGTGGCGGATCGGCTTGTCCGCAAGGCCGAACCGGCCTCGCGCGCACCGCGGGAAACCGAGTTTCTTCAACGACTTGGCGAGCGCGTGCGCGAGGCGCGCGCGCGCCGTGGCATGAGCCGGAAGATCCTGGCACGCGATTCGGGGGTCTCCGAGCGATACCTTGCGCAGCTGGAATCCGGGCAGGGCAATTCCTCCGTCCTGGTGCTGAGGCAGATCTCGGAGGCACTCAACCTGCCCCTCGGCGAGCTGGTTCGCGACGACAACGGCCAGTCCGTCGAGCTCCTCCTCACCCAGCAATTCCTCAAGCGCCTGCCGCCTGCCAGGCTGGCCGAGCTTCGCGTCCAGCTGCTGCGCGATTTCGGCGCGACGGCCAGCGACCGCCGCAAGCACATCGCGCTGATCGGCTTGCGCGGCGCAGGCAAGTCCACCCTCGGCGCGGCGCTCGCGAAGGAGCGCAGCATCGCATTCATCGAACTCGACCGGGAGATCGAGGCCGATGCGGGGACGAGTTTGAACGAGGTGTTCCTGCTGCACGGTCAGGCGGGTTATCGACGCTATGAGCGGCGCGCGCTCGAGCGCATCATCGAGCGCAACGACGCGTGCGTGATCGCCACCGGGGGCAGCATCGTCTCCGAGCCAGGCACGTATGAACTGCTGCTCGCGACCTGCTTCACGGTGTGGCTGAAGGCCGCCCCGGAGGAGCATATGAACCGGGTCGCCGCGCAAGGCGACTACCGGCCGATGGCGGGCAACAGCGAAGCCATGGAAGATTTGCGGCGCATTCTCGCCGGGCGGGAAGCACTTTACGGCCAGGCGGACCGCACCGTGGACACCGCCGGCCGCACGATCGACGCGAGTCTCGAGACGCTGCACCGGGCGCTCGAGATCTGAAGAATGTCTGAACAAAGGGGGATATCTCCCCCTTTACCCCCCTATTTCAGAGGAAGCTCTGCTTCATTCTCCGAATCAATCAAGGCTTCCGTAACGATCAGAACCCAGCGAAGGAGACACCATGAGCGCAGTACTCGACCAGCCGGCAAGCGGCGACGCCAAACAACTCGTCACCTTCGACACTCATCCCGATCACTATGTCCACTGGCGACTCGCGGTCGACGGTCCGGTCGCCACGCTTTCGATGGACGTGAGTGAGGAGAAAGGCATCAAGCCCGGCTACCGGCTGAAGCTGAACTCCTACGACCTCGGCGTGGACATCGAGCTGCACGACGCAATGCAACGCGTCCGCTTCGAAC
Source organism: Betaproteobacteria bacterium (assembly GCA_011391185.1). Next base: position 10,850 of record JAABRB010000039.1, on the reverse strand, counting down.
ATCCGGAAGTGAAGTGCGTGGTCATCACGAGCGCCAAGGAACGCATGTTCTGCTCGGGCGCCAACATCTACATGCTCGGCCTCTCGACGCATGCGTGGAAGGTGAATTTCTGCAAGTTCACCAACGAGACTCGCAACGGACTCGAGGACTCGAGCCGCCACTCGGGACTCAAGTTCCTTGCCGCCGTCAACGGCGCCGTGGCGGGCGGCGGCTACGAGCTCGCGCTCGCCTGCGACGAGATCCTGATGATCGATGACCGCTCGTCTGCCGTCAGCCTCCCGGAAGTGCCGCTCCTCGGCGTGCTGCCCGGCACGGGCGGCCTCACACGGGTCACCGACAAGCGCAAAGTTCGACGCGACCTCGCGGACTTTTTCTGCACGACGACCGAAGGTGTCCGCGCCGATCGCGCCAAGCAATGGAATCTCGTCGATCACACCGCCAAGCCGCAGGGCTGGGCCCAGGCGGTAAAGGATCACGTTGCCCGCCTGGTCGGCGAAAGCGCGCGGATGGGGACCGGCAAGGGCATCGCGCTTCCCCCCGTCGACCGGAAGATCGACGCCGCCGGCTACCACTACGACACCGTGGACGTGCAGATCGACCGTGCGGCGCGCACTGCGACGCTCACCGTGTCGGCGCCCGTGAAGCCGCAGCCGACCGACGTGGCCGGCATTCACGCCGCCGGCGCGTCGTGGTGGCCGCTCGCCATGGCGCGCGATCTCGACGACGCCATCCTGATGCTGCGCACGAACGATCTCGAGGCCGGCACCTGGCTTCTCAAGACCCGCGGCGACGCCGACGCAGTGCTCGCCGTCGACAAGACATTGAAGGCAAACGAGAGCGACTGGCTGGTGAATGAGACGATCGGCATGTTGCGCCGGACGCTCGCCCGCCTGGATGTATCCTCGCGCACGCTCTTCGCGATCGTCGACCAGGGCTCCTGCTGCGCCGGAACGCTTGCGGAAATCGCGCTTGCCGCTGACCGCGGCTACATGCTGCACCTTCCGGACGACGCCGCGAATGCGCCGATCATCGTCCTGTCGGAGATGAATTTCGGCGCGTACCCCATGGTCAACGCCTGGACGCGCATCCTGACGCGCTTCTGCGGCGAGAAAATGCCGGTCGAGGCCGCGCGCAAGCGGATCGGCGAGAAACTTGCAGCCGAGGCCGCCGGCGAGCTCGGCCTGGTCACGTTCACGCCCGACGATCTCGATTGGGACGACGAGGTGCGCATCGCGATCGAGGAGCGAACGAGTCAGTCGCCCGACGCGCTGACCGGCTTGGAAGCAAGCCTGCGGTTCCCCGTTGCCGAAACGATGGAGACGCGAATTTTCGGCCGGCTGACCGCCTGGCAGAACTGGATCTTCAACCGCCCGAACGCGGTGGGCGACGAAGGCGCGCTGAAGGTTTTCGGCAAAGGCGCCAAGGCCAAATTCAATTGGGAGCGTGTCTAGCTCACAACCTGATTCTCGAAAATTGGAGCAAGTGATGTCAAGCATCGACTACAGCGAGCGAATTCCGAACAACGTCAATCTGTCCGATAACAAGACCCTGCAGCGCGCGCTGGAGCGCTGGCAGCCGGCCTTTCTCGACTGGTGGAAGGACATGGGCCCCGAAGAGTCGACGCAGATGGAGGTCTATCTGCGCACCGCCATCAGCGTCGATCCGAAGGGCTGGGCACACTTCGACTACGTGAAGATGCCCGACTACCGATGGGGCATCTTTCTCACTCCGGCCGAGGCCGGACGCAAGGTCAATTTCGGCGCCCACAAGGGCGAAGATGCCTGGCAGGAAGTGCCCGGCGAATACCGCTCCACGCTGCGCCGGATCATCGTCACGCAGGGCGACACCGAGCCGGCGTCGGTCGAGCAGCAGCGCCATCTGGGACTGACCTGCCCCTCGCTCTACGACCTGCGCAACATATTCCAGGTCAACGTCGAGGAAGGCCGCCATCTCTGGGCGATGGTGTACCTGCTGCAGGCCCACTTCGGCCGCGACGGCCGCGAGGAGGCAGATGCCCTGCTCGAACGCCGCTCCGGGGATGCGGACAATCCCCGCATCTTGGGCGCATTCAACGAGAAGACGCCGGACTGGCTGTCGTTCTTCATGTTCACCTTCCTCACCGACCGCGATGGGAAGTATCAGCTCGCGGCGCTTGCCGAGTCGGGATTCGATCCGCTTGCGCGAACCTGCCGGTTCATGCTGACCGAGGAGGCGCACCATCTCTTCGTCGGCGAAAGCGGAATCTCCCGAATCATTCAGCGCACCTGTGAAGCGATGAAGTCCAACAAGGTGGAGGATCCGGGGAAAGTCCGCGCACTCGGCGTGATCGACCTCCAGACGATCCAGCGCTATCTCAACTTCCACTACAGCGTCACCCTCGATCTTTACGGGTCCGAAATATCGTCGAACGCCGCGAACTTCTACACCCAGGGACTGAAGGGTCGCTTCGAGGAGACCAAGCTCGGCGACGATCATCGGCTGACCAACGCCGAGTACGAGTTGCTCGACCTCGTCGGCGACAAGCTCGTGCCCAAGCACGTCGCCGCGCTGACCGCGCTGAACGAGCGGTTGCGGGATGACTACATCAGGGATGTCGACGCAGGAATCGGACGTTGGAACAAGGTCGTGGAGAAGGCCGGCATCGACTTTCACTTCAAACTTCCGCACAAGGCGTTCAACCGCCGCATCGGAATGTTTGCCGGTGCGCACATCAGCCCGGACGGCAAGGTGCTCTCGGAGGCGGACTGGACGCATCACCACAAGGAGTGGCTCGCGATCGAGGCGGACCGCGAGTTCGTCGGCTCGCTGATGGGTAGAGTCGCCGAGCCCGGCAAGTTCGCGAACTGGATCGCGCCGCCGGCACGCGGCATCAACAGCCAGCCGGCGGACTTCGAGTACGTCCGATTCAACTGAAGGGATGAACGCGCTTGCCGAGCTGGTTCGCCAGCACCTCATCGACCCCGAAATTTGCATTCGGTGCAACACCTGCGAAGAGACGTGCCCGATCGACGCGATCACGCACGACGCGCGGAACTACGTCGTAAGATTCGACGTGTGCGATGCATGCAACCTCTGCATCTCGCCCTGCCCGACCGGGGCGATCGACAGCTGGCGACGGGTCGCGAAGGACACGCCGTTCAGCCTGGAAGCGCAGCTTGGCTGGGATACGCTGCCCGCAGAGAGCGAGCCCGGGGAAGGCGCTGCAGCGGATGTGCCGGAGGATGTCGTCCGGATCACCGCCGAGGCGACGTCCGGCCAGGGCGGGCAAGTCGCGCCGCCGTGGTCGGCCGCGCACCCGTACCTGAATCTTTACGGCCTGGCGCGTCCCGCGGTCGCGACGTGCAGCGGCAACTTTCGCCTGACGGGCGAGAACACGTCGAGCGAGATCCATCACATCGTGCTCGACTTCGGCAAGACCGCCTTCCCGGTGCTCGAGGGTCAATCGATCGGCGTCGTCCCGCCCGGCGCGGACGCGAACGGGAAACCGCACCATGTTCGTCTGTACTCGGTGGCCAGTCCGCGTAACGGCGAGCGGCCCGGATACAACAACCTGGCGATCACGGTCAAGCGCGTGACGGAGGATCGCGCGGGCAAGCCGGTCCGAGGGGTCGCGTCGAACCTCCTGTGCGATCTGAAAAAGGGCGACCCGGTCAAGGTCGTGGGACCCTATGGGGCGAGCTTCCTCATGCCCAATCATCCCGGCGCATCGATCCTCATGGTCTGCACCGGCACCGGGTCGGCGCCGATGCGCGCGATGACGGAGCGGCGCCGGCGCCGTGTCGCGCTCAAGGAGGGCGGCAACCTGATGCTCTTCTTCGGCGCCCGCACTCCGGAGGAGCTGCCCTACTTCGGTCCGCTCATGAAACTCCCGCAGGATTTCATCGACATCAACCTGGCCTTCTCGCGCGTTCCCGACCAGCCGAAGCAGTACGTGCAGGATCTCATCCGGGCGCGCGGCGACCGGGTCGCCGCGCTGCTCAGGGACGAGAACTGCTACGTCTACATCTGCGGGCTCAAGGGGATGGAGAAAGGCGTCGAAGACGTTTTCGCGAAAGCCTGCCAGGAGAACGGCCTGGACTGGAGCGCCCTGCTGCCCGAGTTGCGCGCGCAGAGCCGCTACCACGTCGAGACTTACTGAAAGAAAAGCACCCAGGCCATACACCAGGAGCCCGCATGAGCATCAACTACGCCGAGAAAATCCCCAACAACGTCAATCTCGCGACCGATCGGACGCTGCAGCGCGCGCTCGAGCACTGGCAGCCCAAGTTTCTCGAGTGGTGGGGCGCGCTCGGGCCGCACGACTTCGCCGGGAACGACGTCTATCTGCGCACCGCAGTCGGCGTGGACGCGCAGGGCTGGGCGAGCTACGGCAGCGTGAAGATGCCCGATTATCGCTGGGGCATCTTTCTCGCCGACGTGATTCCGGATCGCACCATCGGGTTCGGGGATTCCTACGGTCAGCCGGTCTGGCAGCAGGTCCCGGGCGAGTTCCGCGCGCAATTCCGCAGATTGATCGTCACCCAGGGCGACACCGAGCCCGCATCGGTCGAACAGCAGCATCTGCTGGGTCATACGTGTCCGTCGAACTATGACCTGCGCAACCTATTCCAGGTGAACGTGGAGGAAGGCCGGCATCTCTGGGCCATGGTGTACCTGCTGCACGCCTACTTCGGCCGCGACGGCCGCGAGGAAGCCGAGGAGCTCCTCGCGCGCCACTCGGGCGACGCCGACAAGCCGCGCATTCTCGGCACGTTCAACGAGCCGATCAGCGACTGGCTGTCGTTCTTCATGTTCACGTACTTCACGGATCGGGACGGCAAGTTTCAGCTGAAGAGCCTCGCCGAGTCCTCGTTCGATCCGCTCGCCCGAACCTGCCGTTTCATGCTCACCGAGGAGGCGCACCACATGTTCGTCGGCGAGACGGGCATCGGCCGCGTGATCCGGCGCACCCTCGAGGTCATGAAGGAGCTCGGAACCGACGACCCGGCAGCGATCCGGCGGCACGGCGCGATCGACCTGCCGACCCTGCAGCGCTATCTCAATTACTGGTTCACCTCCTCGGTCGATCTGTTCGGGTCCGAAGTGTCGTCGAACGCGGCGACGACCTTTGCGAACGGGATCAAGGGCCGCCCGGACGAATCGCAGTTCGAGGACCATGTCTGTACCGATGCAACGTACGAGCTGGAGGTCCCGGACAACGCGGGCGGCATTGCAAAGGAGTCCGCCCCGCTGCGCAATGCGATGAACGAGGTCGTGCGCGACGCCTACGTGAAGGACTGCGAGATCGGCGTGAAGCGCTGGAACATGGCAATCAAGCGGGCCGGACAGGCGTTCGAACTGACGCTTCCGTCGCGCCGATTTCGCCGTGCGATCGGCGCATGGGCAGGCATTCCGACCGACCCGACGGGAAGGCGCATTGCGCCGGAGGCATTCGAGCGCCAGGCGTCGGAGTGGATTCCGAGCGAGTCCGACCGCGCATTCGTCCGCGGCCTGATGAACCAGGTGAAGGTACCGGGCAAGATTGCCGGCTGGATCGCGCCCCCGGACCGCGGCATCAACAATCTTCCGGTCGAGTACGAGTACGTCCGGCTGAACTGAGCGTCCGCCGTGCGCACGGGCGCCCATCGCGCAGTTTTCTGCCTCGCGGCGTTTCTTGCCCTGTCCACGGGCGGGTCCGCGCGCGCCGGGGAAGCGCCGCCCTACGATCCCCGCGTCACTTCGATCGCGCAACTGCTGGCCGGTGCCGAGCCCGACTACGCGTTGCACGCGCGCGTGGCCAGGCTCGACGCATGGCAAGCCCACCGCCGGACGCTCACACCGCAGTGGAAGAAGCTGCGGTCGGGTCGCCTCGACGCGATCGAGGCCTGGCGCGATGCAGTGCTCGCGGGGGATCTGCAGCGCTGCCGAACCCTGTTCTATCCGTTCAGCGGCCCGGATTTCCTGAATGCCTACCTGCTCTTCCCGCTCTGCGACACGTACGTGTTCGTCGGGCTCGAGCCGCCCGGGTCGCTTCCCGCTCTGGACCGCATGGCCGACCCCGAGGTGGGCCGGACGCTACAGGAGATGCGCAGCTCGTTGCAGGATCTTCTGACCCACAACTTCTACATGACGAAACACATGGCCCAGCAGCTGGACACGCCGCACATCAATGGTGTCGCGCCGCCGCTGATCGCGGCCATGGGCTCGATCAGGATTCGCATCATGGCGGTCGAGCGCTTCGCGCTACCGGCCGCACGTGCAGGGCACAAGCCGATCATCCAGGGCGTGAAGGTCACGTTCTTCCATCCGGACATCGGCAGGCCCCAGACGCTGGTCTACCTCGCGGCCGACGCGAGCAACGCCGGATTCGACCAGGCCCCCGAATTCGCCGCGTACCTCGCCACGCTGAGGCCCGCGATGGTGCTGGTCAAGTCGGGATCGTATCTCCTGCACCGCCCGTACTTCAGCCGGCTGCGCAACACCGTGCTCGATATCGCCGCGCTCGTCGTCCAGGACGACTCGGGCATTCCGTATCGCCTGCTGCGCGAGCGCGGCTGGACCGTACGGCTGTACGGGGACTACACCAGCCCCATCCCGCTCTTCGCCAATGATCTGCAGGCCGATCTCGCGGCCGCCTACCAGACGCGCCCGGACGGGCAACGCCTGCCGTTTGCGTTCGGTTACAAGGGCGCTCGCGGTGAATCGAATGCGATGGTGGCGCGCACCGGGAACCACTGAGATCGGACCCCGGGTACCGCTCGTCCCGTTCGCTCGCCGGGACCGATGGGTCGCGTAGAATGAGGCTTTCGCGCGATTCTCGCCATGCTTCCGCTCGCCGGTATCCGGATTGTCGAATTCTGTCAGGTCGCCGCAGGACCGTTCTGCGGGATGCTGCTGGCCGACATGGGCGCGGACGTGATCAAGGTCGAGTCGCCCGATGGCGATGGCCTGCGCCACTGGCCGCCGATCACCGGCGGATACTCCGAGAATTTCGCTTCGCTGAACCGCAACAAGAGATCGGTGGTGTTCGATCTCAAACAGCCCGCGGACCAGAACGCGGCGCGCAAGCTGGCGCTGTCCGCCGACGTCCTCGTCGAGAATTTCCGCCCGGGCACGCTGGCGAAGCTCGGCCTGGGCTACGCGGCTCTCGCGAACGAGAAACCTGCCCTCGTCTACTGCTCGATTTCCGCCTACGGACAATCGGGACCGCGCGCGCAGGAGGGCGGATTCGATCTGACGGTTCAGGCGATCGGCGGCGTGATGAGCGTCACGGGCGAGCGCGATGGTGCGCCCGTCAAATGCGGCGTGCCGATCTCCGATTTTGGGGCCGGCTTGTACGCTGCCTTTGCGATTGTCTCGGCGCTGCGCAAGGTCGCTCGCGAGGGAGCCGGCAACCACATCGATATCTCGATGCTCGGTGCAACGCTCGGCATGGCAGCGCTGCAGACGAGCGAGCATTTCGGCACCGGCCGCGATCCGGTGAAGCTCGGTTCGGCACATCCCCGCAACGCGCCGTACCAGGCGTTTCGCGCGCGCGACGGGTATTTCGCGATGGCGGCTGGCAACGAGCGGCTGTGGCGCGCGCTGTGTACGGGCCTGGGACGCCCGGAACTCGCGGACGACACCCGGTTCGCCAGCACGTCGTTACGCGCGCAGCATCAGGAAGCGCTGCGCGATCTGCTCGAGGCCGACTTCACCGGGCAGCCGGTCGAACACTGGCTGGGGGTTTTCGCCGGGATCGGCGTGCCCTGCACGCCGATCAACACCTACTCGCAGGTGCTCGCCGACCCCCAGGTCGACCACATGGGGTGGGTACAGGCCATCACTCTGCCGGGCGGTGCGCAAACGCGCACATTCGGCTCGCCGCTCGGCATGACGCGCGAATCCTTTGCGGTGTACCGTAATCCGCCGGCCCTGGGTGAGCACACCCGCGCGGTGCTGGCCGAGCTTGGCATCGACACGGAGGGCAAACCATGACGAATTCCGCCCGGTTTCGCGACTTCGTCGCGCGCATGAGCGCACTCGTCGACCGGCATGGCGCGGACGAGAAGCGGATATTCTCCGATGGCGCACCGCTGCTCGCCGAGCTTGTCGGCCATGACGATTGGCTGCCTCCCGAATGCGCGCGCGACGCCACCGAATCGTATCGCCAGTACCTCCTCTATTGCGATCCCCGGGAGCGGTTCTCGGTCGTGAGCTTTGTCTGGGGGCCGGGTCAGCGCACGCCGGTCCACGATCACACGGTCTGGGGTTTGATCGGCATGATGCGCGGCGAGGAGATCTGTGAAGAGTACGCGCCGCCGGTGGCCGGGGCGCCCATGCGCAAGACCGGCGAGCACCGCATCCGGCCCGGCGATATCGACCGGGTCTCCCCGACCGTGGGTGACATCCATGTCGTATCGAATGCCCTGCGCGACCGATCGTCCATCAGCATTCACGCGTACGGCGCGAACATCGGCGCCGTCGCCCGACACGTATTCGACCCCCGCACGGGGCAGGCTTCCGCATTCGTTACGGGGTATCACAACTCGCTGCTGCCTAATTTCTGGGACCGCTCGGCAGAAGTTCGGGCGCGCATCGGAGGGTGACCATGGAACTCGTCGTCGAGCATGACGGACCGGTCACGCTGCTGACGCTCAATCGGCCCGAGAAAGCCAATGCGCTCTCTCCGGACCTGGTCGAAGCGCTGCACGCGTCGGTCAGCGAAGCGTACCGGGATGGGACGCGCCTGCTCGTCCTGTCGGGAAATGGCCAGCACTTCAGCTCGGGGTTCGACTTCTCGGATTTCGAGGACGTGTCCGAAGGGGAGCTGCTCCGGCGCTTCGTGCGAATCGAGCAGTTGCTGCAAGCGCTCTACCACGCCCCCTTCGCATCGCTGGGGCTCGCGCACGGCAAGAATTTCGGTAGCGGAGTCGACCTGCTCGTGTCCTGCAGCGTGCGCATCGCCGCGCCCGACTCAACCTTCCGGATGCCCGGACTGCGGTTCGGCGTCCAGCTGGGGACGCGCCGACTGGCCGCGCGTATCGGCGCCGAACATACGCGCGCGCTGCTCGCAACGAGCAAGACCGCCAGCGCGGCGCATGCACTGAGCATCGGACTCGTACACCGTCGGACCGCCCGCGACCGCTGGGGCGAGGACATCGTCGCGGAGCGGGCGCGCGCGACTGCCCTCACCGCCGTGGCCATGGCACGGCTGAACGCCGCGACACTCGTCGACAGCCGTGCCCAGGACATGGCCGATCTCGTCGCGTCGCTCGCCGAGCCCGGGTTGCGCGACCGGATTCGAACGTTCCGCGAGCGCGGCTGACCTGGCGCCCGAAGCGTCCGCGCCCAACTTCCGTGACGTCCTATCGTGACGTCCTATCGTGACGTCCTAATCTCTCCGCGCGACGCCGGCTCGGCCCCCGCGCCATGGTGCGGGAGAAACTGCGGGTCGACCGGGACACGATAGCCGTTGGCGAGCGCGTTCGTCTGGTTCGCGAGCCCGACCACCGCGAGCAGTTCGCCAAACATCGCGTCGGTCATGCCTTTGGCGCGCGCCCCCGCGGTATGGGAGTGGATGCAGTAGTCGCAGTTGTTGGTGACGCTCACTGCAATGTAGAGCATCTCCTTCACCAGCGGATCGAGCGCACCCGCCGAGCCCATCACCTGCTTGACATCTCCCCACAGTCTCGCGAGCGTGGGAGGATGGCTGGCGAGGACCTTCCAGAAATTGTTGACCCAGTCCGACTTGCGGGTCGCCATGATGTCGTCGTACACGGCCCTGACCTCCGGCGAGGCGTCCGCGTATTCCACCATTGGTGTCATCTGCATGCTCTGCTCCCTCGTACATCCTCGGCAGCGTTATAGTAACGCCGCACGGCGACTCGCCCGCGGGGAACGCGCCAAATGGCGCCACGCGAGGTCGTGCATACCGCCTTCAATGGAGACACCATGAGCCAGGAAGCCGCCAAGCAGGACGCAACCACGGTCGTCAAGAGCAATGCCGAGTGGCGCAAGCAGCTGAGCGACACCCAGTACCGGGTGACGCGCAAGCACGCCACGGAGCCCGCCTTTTCCGGGAAGTACCACGATCACAAGGAAGCGGGCGTCTACACCTGCATCTGCTGCGGCGCCGAGCTGTTCGCCTCGGACCACAAGTTCGACTCCGGGACGGGCTGGCCGAGCTACTGGACGCCCATCGATCCCGCGAACGTCGGCTCCCGGGAGGACTTCGGCTTCCTGATGCGCCGCACCGAAGTGCATTGCGCGAAGTGCGCGGCGCATCTCGGACACGTCTTCGATGACGGCCCCGAGCCCTCCGGGTTGCGGTACTGCATCAACTCAGCCTCGCTCGATTTCAAGGGGAAATGAGCCCGCTCCCCCTTCGCCTCCCGCGTCGCAACGTGGCATAATCGCGCGCCAATGAAGTTCCTGTTCGACCTCTTCCCGGTCATTCTCTTCTTCATCGCCTTCAAGGTCACCGACATCTATGTCGCGACCGGCGTGGCGATTGCAGCCAGCTTCCTGCAGGTCGGATGGCTGGCAATGCGCGGTCGCAAGATCGACCCGATGCTCTGGGCGAGCCTCGGCATCATCGTGGTCTTCGGCGGCGCGACCCTCGCCCTGCAGGACGAGACGTTCATCAAGTGGAAACCGACCGTGCTGTACTGGCTGTTCGGGACGGTGCTCGCAGGAGGAATCCTGGCCGGCAGGAATTTTCTTCGCCTGCTGCTCAAGGAGCAGATGCAGCTGCCCGACTCGGCCTGGACCCGGCTGACCTGGAGCTGGGCCGGGTTCTTCGTGTTCATGGGAGCGCTCAATCTGTTCGTCGCCTACAACTTCTCCACCGATACCTGGGTGAACTTCAAGCTCTTCGGCGGGATGGGGCT
>JAABRB010000366.1 GCA_011391185.1 Betaproteobacteria bacterium | reverse complement strand
GAACTCCTCGTTGACGATGACGGAGTTGCCGTACGGGTTGAGCCCGACATCCCGCCACGCGACGAAGCCCATGTCGTCTCCCAGCTGCGCCTGGAAGATGTGGTGGATGTTGTAGAACGAGGTGGTCACGTCGATCGACTTCGATTTCAGCGCGGCAAGCTTGGCGTTCGAGTCGATGTTCACCCAGGTGACCGACTTGGGATCGATCCCGTTCGCCTTGGCGATCGCCGGCCACATGGTGCGTGCGGCGTCCCCCGCGGGATTGCCGATCTTCTTGCCCGGGAAATCCTTGATCCCCTTGATCCCCGAGCTCTTGAGCCAGTAGAGGCCCTGCGGGGAGTTGGCGTAGACGTTCAGCACGCCGACGACATTCGCGCCCTTGCCCTTGATCACCAGTACGGTGCCCATGTCGGCGAGCCCGATCGGGTTCGCGCCCGCGCCGACCTTCTGCACGGCGAGCGCCGAGCCCTTGCCCGGCTCGATGTTGAGGTCGATGCCCTCGGCCGTGTACCAGCCCATCTTCTTGGCATAGAAGTAGGGCGCGTGGTCGCCTCCGGGCACCCAGTTCAGGAAGAAATCGATTTTCTGCTGAGCGAACGCCGGCACGGCGAGCGCAGCCAGGCCGAGTCCGGCCGAAAGCCAATTCAATGGCCATTTCAATGCACGCATGGGGTTTCCTCCGTTGATGGCTTCGCTTCGCGGAAAGGCGATCCGGACACATGGACATGGGAACATGGCGGCCGGAACGTGGCGAGCAAGGCAGATTGCCGCCCCATCGTAGCGAAGCAGTCCATGGACTGTCAATCCGGCGCCGGGCAATCGTTCGGCGGGAACATTCGCTACGGGAACGGGCTGGGCGCTACCGGCTGAAGAATGACCTGACGGCGCTGATGATGTGATCGATCTCGCTCGCGGAGAGCTCAAAGTAGAGCGGCAGGCGCACGAGCCGGCCGGCGATATCATCGGTGACCGGGAGGTGCCCTGCCGCGCGGCCGAACCGTCTGCCCGCCGGCGAGGAATGGAGCGGCACGTAGTGAAAGACGGCGTGCACACCCCGCGATTTGAGGTGCGCGATCAGCGCGGTCCGCTCCGCGAGGCTCCGCGCGAGAACGTAGAACATGTGGCCATTCGCCGACGTGCCCGCGGGCGCCGCTTGCGGCAGCGTGAGCACGCCGCGATCCGCCAGGTCGGCGAGGCCCGTCCGGTAGGCGGCGCAGGACGCGAGGCGCCGCGAATTGATCTCGGCCGCATGCTCGAGCTGTGCCCACAGGTACGCCCCCACCAGCTCGCTCGGCAGATAGGAGGACCCGATGTCGACCCAGGTGTACTTGTCGACCTCGCCGCGGAAGAACTGCGATCGATTCGTGCCTTTCTCCCGCACGATCTCCGCGCGCGCGACGAATCGCTCGTCGTTCACGAGCAGCGCCCCGCCTTCGCCGCTGATGACGTTCTTGGTCTCGTGGAACGAGAGGCAGCCGAAATGGCCGATCGCGCCGAGCTTCCGCCCCTTGTGCTCGACGAGGATGCCTTGCGCAGCGTCCTCGACCACGAGCAGCCGGTGCCGCGCGGCAAGCGCCATGATGGCATCCATGTCGCATGCCACTCCGGCGTAGTGGACCGGCACGATTGCCCGGGTTCGCGGCGACACCGCGGCCTCGATCAGGGTCTCGTCGAGATTGAGCGTGTCGCGGCGGATATCCACGAACACGGGCACCGCACCCCGCAGCACGAAGGCGTTTGCCGTCGAGACGAACGTGAACGAGGGCATGATCACCTCGTCGCCGGGTGCGATGTCGCACAGGATTGCGGCCATTTCCAGCGCCGCGGTACAGGAGTGCGTGAGCAGCGCCTTGCGGGTCCCGAGCTCGCGCTCGAGCCACGCGTGACACTGACGCGTGTACCGCCCGTCGCCCGCCAGGTGACCGCTCCGCACGGCATCGGCGATATTCGCGAGCTCACCGGCGATCGTGAACGGCTTGTTGAACGGAATTTTCATCGCGCTTTTCGCGCAACCACGAGGAGCGATCCGCCGGCCGGAAACGAGACACCCGCGCGAATCAGTGCGCGCTCCATTCCGAGCGCCGCTTCCAGGAGCCGGCTGAGCCAGGGTGCGATGCGCAGCTCGGCGAGCGGATCGTATTGCGATTTCGGTGCGCGCTGGGTGAGACGCGAGAGGAACATCAGTGGCAGCAGCAGGGAGACGAAAGACGTCATTCTAATGATCTCGAGCCCGACCTCGGCGACCCTGGCGCGAAGCTCGGCGCGCCGGTAGCGGCGCACGTGGCCGGCGATCACGTCGTACCTGCTCCAGAGCGCCGGGTGCTGCGGCACGGTGAGAATCAAACCGCCTCCGGGCGCCAGGGCCGCGTGGAGCTCCTGCAGGGCCGCGCGATCGTCCTCGACGTGCTCGATCACATCGAAGGCGCCCGCCAAGTCGAACTCTTCCCGGAAGGGGATGTGCCGCACATCCATCTGGATGAGCTCGGCCGAGGGCACGCGCCGCGCGGCAAAACCGAGCCCGACCGTCGCGACCTCGCTGCCCGTCAGCCGCAGCGCGGGCCGGGACTCGGCCACGCCGGCAAGCACGAAACCCGTGCCGCAACCGACTTCCAGCATGTTGCGGGCGTCGGGAAAGTACCGTTCCAGGGCCCAGATGATGAGGCGATTGCGCGCCCGGAACCAGAAATTGTCCGCCTCGAGCCGCGCGAGCTCGGAGAAGTGCGCCGGATCGAAGCCTGTCGCGCCGCGCGTCGCCAGCTCGGGCGCGAATGCCGTGTAACCGTCGATCCGCTCCGGCTCCGCGCCACATTGCACACAGCGCCAGTTTGCGCCGCCGAACGTGGCCCGGCAGCGCAGGCACACCTTCAACCCTGGCTCCCGACGACGATGCCGGCGGAGATCAGCGCGAGGCCGACGATCTTGGGCAGCGTCACGGGCTCGTGGAAGATCAGTGCGGAGCAGACGAGCACGAGGACGAATGCGAGGCTCATGAACGGGTACGCGTGCGAGAGATCGAGCTTCGTCATGGCGGCCATCCACGAGACGGCGGCGAGCAGCGCAGCGGCGAGCGCCGAAATCACCCACGGATTGAGCAGGAGCTTCGCCAGGAAGCGGAACTGTCCTTCCGGGTCGGCAGGGAAAGCGCCGGCCTCCACGACCTGCCACTTGATCGCGATCTGGCCGTAGACGGTCAGGAAGATCGTCAGAAACACGTAGACGTAGCTCATCGACCGTCGCTCCGCGGCTTGGTGATCACGTAGGCCTGCTGGACGCCGAATCCGCCGCCCGAATAGTCGCGCTCGATGTTGTAGAAGATCTCGTTGACCGGGTTCGAGTAGCCGGGATATGCGGCGGGATCGGTCACGAGCTCGCGCAGCAGGCGCGACCCGAGGTAGTAGACGCTCGAGAATTCCTCCACGCGGTACTGGAACTTGCGTGACGCGAGGAGATCCTCGATTCGCTCCTTCTTGAGATACCGGTTGAAGTCGTGCTCGACGAGCGGCGGCAGCCGCACCAGCGCCCGCACGGCGTTCAGGAGCATGAGCGGCTCCCAGAAGCTCTCCGACAGGATGACCGTTGCGCCGGGTTTTGCCACCCGCAGGCATTCGTCGATACCCTGCACCTGCTGCTCCCAGGTCGGCAGGTTGATGAGGACGCGTGTCGTGTACACGACGTCGAAGCTCGCGTCCGGGAAGTCGAGCGCGCGCACGTCGCCCGCGTGGAATTCGGCGCGGTCGTCGATGCCGCCCGCAGCCTTGGCCGCGCGCGCCGCCTCGACCATGCCTGGAGCGTAGTCGATGCCGACCAGCCGCTTGAGGTTGTGGCGCTCGAGTTGCCGGAACGCCGAATAGCCGTTTGCGCACCCGACGTCGAGTACCGTATCGCCGTCCTGAAGGTACTTCGCGATCGTGTCGATCTCCAGTGCGATCGCGAAATTGTCGCCCCAGGAGGCAGCATGCGCGGCGCCATGCTTGTGCGCCTGGCTTTCCCAGTAGTCTCGAATGAA